>DATNQI010000005.1 GCA_036704125.1 Pantanalinema sp.
CGGGGCACCCAGAGGCGAGCGCCGGGCTGAATCCAGTGCGGGTTCCCGATGCGCGAGCGGTTGGAGCGGTAGATCGCCTTCCACCTGTCGCCGCGACCGTACTCACGCTCGGCCAGGCGCCACAGCGAATCCCCATGGCGCACGGTCACCCAGCCCGCCGAGGGGCGCTCGGAAAGGACCGGGATCTGCAGCACCATGCCGGGCCGAAGCAGCTCAGCTCGCTTGAGCGGCGGCTGATTGATTTCGAACAGCACCCCCCAGCGGGTCGCGTCTCCCATCTGGTGCTTGGCGATCAGCCACAGCGAGTCGCCGCGGCGCACCACGTAGGTCCTGCGCGCTGCGGGCTTGACCGCGGGCCTGGCTGCGGGCGCGGGCGACACCACCGGTGCGGGCGTCTCGTCGATGGTGGGCACAGGGTGAGGCGTCACCGTCGGCCTCGAGACGGGCTTGGGCATCTCCGTCGGCTTCATGACGACCTTGGGGGTCGCCGTCGGCTTCAGGACGACCTTGGGGGCCGCCGTCGGCTTCAGGACGACCTTGGGGGCCGCCGTCGCCTTGGGGACGGGCCTGGGGGTCGTCGTCGCCTGCGCGATCGGTGCCTGGCCCGGGGTCGGCAGCATGGCGATCAGGTTGCTGTCGCGCAGCTGGGTCCGCACGATCGAGAACGAGCGGTAGCCAGGTTTCTCGATGACGAAGCGATCGGTCGCCCCGGACGGCACCATCAGCATGAGGCGGCCATCGGCCCCCGTCACGCCAACCAACTCGCCGCGCTCGCCCACGACCCGGGCGCCGGCGAGCGGCTTGCCGGTGCGGGCGTCGATGACGCTCAGGCCGACCCGCAACTGGGCTTCGGCCCATGCGGGCAGGGTGGAGAGCGGCGCTGCCGAGATCATCCCCGCCAGCGCGGCGGCCTTCCAGGTGCTCGTGACGCGGCGCGCAGGCGCCTCGCGCACAGGCGTCTCCCAGAGCCCGAAGGAGCGCAACGCCTCGGCGTAGCGCCTGGGTAGCGCCTCGCGCTTCCAGAGGGGACTGTGCGGCGCCACCAACTGCTTGAGGATCAGGACCTCGAAGGCGATGTCGTCTGCAGCGGGGCTGGTGCGGGAAGAAACTGACATCCGGACCTCGAAACGCAAGAAACGGGCGACATGACAAACGTACACGACCGCCCAAGCGCGGCGCAAGAGATCGCGCGCACAACGGGCGCGCCGAATTCGGCGCGCCCGCTGGAAGCGATCGGGATTAAAGCAGGCTGCCGTAAGTGTGCAGACCCTGGGCCAGGTAGTTGACCCCCAGGTAAGTGACCAGCACCGACACGAAGCCGACCACCGACATCCAGGCGGCCCGATGATCGCGCCAGTCGCGGGTCAAGCGGGCGTGCAGGTAGCCGGCGTAGACCAGCCACGTGATGAGGGCCCAGGTCTCCTTGGGGTCCCAGCTCCAGTAGGTGCCCCAGGCGTGATTGGCCCACATGCCGCCGGTGATGATACCGATGGCCAGCACGGGGAAGCCCACCAGGGTCAGGCGGTAGGTCAGGTCATCGAGGAAGAGCATCTGCGCGGAGAGCTTGCCTTCCACGGTCGGCCCGCCCTCGAGGACGAGCATGCCGCCGCCCGAGGCGCCGCCGCCATGGTTCTCCTTCTTGCCCTTGCCGTAGTACAGGAAGAGGTAGATCACCGCCGCCGCGAACGCGAGCAAGAAGGCTGCGTACGAGATCAGCATCAGGCTCACGTGGATCTTGAGCCAGTAGCTCTGGAGCGCGGGCATCAAGGGATGGGCGTCCTTGATCCGCGCGGGCAGGACCGAGGCGAAGCCGATGAGCAGCATGGTCAAGGGCGCGGCAACCACCCCGAAGACCTTGGGCTTGAGCGTGAAGTGAACGACCAGGTAGATCGCGAGCATGCCGAAGATGAGGAAGACCAGGGACTCGAACAGGTTCGAGAGCGGGGCGTAGCCCGCGTAGACGTAGCGCAGGACCATCGAGACGGTGGCGCAGATGAGCCCCACTCCCATGCCCGCGGCCCCGACCCAGCGGGCCCAGACCTGCTTGCCGATATTCTCGACCATGAACAGGACGGAGCTGGCGAGTACGGACCAGAAGAGGATGGTGATGAAGAGCTCCTCGAGCTGCATGAGGTTGTTCATATGGTGTAGCTCCTAAGCCTTGGCCTCGGCCTTGGCACCGAGTTTGAGCGCGATGCGGACGAGTTCCTGACTGAAGACGTAGTGGCCGCGGTTGGCCTTGCCCGAGAGCAGGAAGCCGCCGTCCTTGGTGGGGTTGACCCAGACCTGGCGCAGGCTGAAGAAGGCGAGCGCCGTGCCGATGGTGAGGATGACGAAGCCGGTGTAGACGAGGGGGATGCCGGGGTCGGCCTTGGTCTGGATGCCGCTGTAGAAGCGCGGTCCCTCGTAGTGGAGGGTCATGCCGCCCACGCGCTCATCGCCGCCCATGGGGATCGCCGCCACCGGCTCGGGGCGCGCGCCGTCCTTGAAGCGCATGAGCATGAGCGGCGCCTTCTCGGATCTCAGGTAGAAGAAGTACTTTTCCGCGCCCAGGGGCACCAGCTTGGAGAGGGAGCCATCGAGGCCGATGCTCTGGCCGTTCTGCATCTCGACGGTCGTGGGCTTGCCGTCGATGCTGATGTTGGCACCGCCGACGCCCCAGAAGGACTGGTAGAACCAGACCCCGTCGTAGACGAAGGGCTCGTTGACCCAGATCCGCTTGGTCTGGACGACCGCGCCGTTCTTGATGACCGATAGCTCGCTGTAGAACTGCTTGACGCGCGTCTCGTCGTAGTAGTCCATCCAGAACTTGTCGAGACGAAGGCTCCAGTCGTGGTTGGCGCGCGTCAGCGGGCCGCGCACCGAGGAGAACTTCTCGACGATCTGGGCGGCAGGGATGATCTCGCCGGGGAAGAGGGGGACCTGGGCCTTGAAAACGGCCAGGCCGCTCACGAGGCCGCCCAGCAGGATGCCGAAGAGGCCGATGTGGGTCACCAGAGGCGCGAAGCGGGACCAGCGCCCCTTGTGGGCGACCACCCCGCCGCTCTTGCTCGGATAGACGCGGTAGCCGTGGGCCTTGAGGACCCGGGCCAGATCCTCGACGCCCTGCGCCGGCAAGAGGACCTTGTTGTCGTGGTGGCGCTCCTGGGCGGAGAAGGCCACCTCGGGCGGCTTGCGCAGCCCCACCTTGAGACGGGGAATGACGACCGTCAGCGTCGAGACCCAGAGGTTCAGGAAGAACAGGGCCAAGAGGCTCAGGAACCAGCCCGAGTAGTAGACGTTGTGGGCCCCGATGGCGCGCAGCACGGCCTTGGCGCCGGCGCTCATCTTGAGAGCCTCGATGGCCGCGGGGTCTCCCTGGGGCACGATGGTGCCGATGATGGCAGCCAGCGCGATCGCAAGGATCAGGACGATGCCAAGCTTGACCGAGGCCCAGAACTTGACGAACGAGGGCCAGAAGGAATTGGCGGCAGGCGGCACGGGGGTCTCGCTGGAGGGGGGGGCTGTGGTCGACATGGGAATCCTTATTAGCGGCCGGGCGGCGAGCTGCGGCGTGACAGGCGCCAAGCCCGGCAGGGTTCTCCGAGGGGGATCCGGATCGGTGCTCCGGTGGGCATTCCGTCAATTCTACGCTGCGGATCCATCCGGGGGCAAGGCGGGCGGCAAAACCGGCGCCGCCGCTGCCCTGAAGGGTACCGCGCGGGGGCGAACGGCGGTATAAGGGGAAACTACCGATTGCGCCGAACGCCCGACGACGTATCATCGAGACAAGCGCCCCAGGATCAAGAAATCTTTACCGAATCGTTTTCCCACGATTGCGCGGGCCCGCATCCGGTCGGTTATAATTTCAAGAGATGAGCCGATTCCTGTGTGATGCAATGCCCCGAGATGGCCGATCGGCTTGAGGAGTTCCAGCCCACGATGCACGTCCTGATGCTCGGCCTGAGCCACCACGCGACCCCGGTCGAAGTCCGAGAGCGCGCGGCCATGTCGGGAAGCAAGCTTCCCGAGACCTACGCGAATTTGTTGCAGCACTCCGAGGTCCTCGAGACGGTCATCCTCTCGACCTGCAACCGCGCCGAGATCTACACCGTCGTCGAGTCGCTCGAGGACGGCAAGGAAGCTCTGCTGTCCTTCATGGAGGACGAGACCGGCCTCTCGCGCGGCGTGCTCGAGGCGTACGCCGAGTTCCTCTCCGACTCCGAGGCCATCACTCACCTCTTCCGCGTGGCCGCCGGCCTGGAGAGCCTGGTGCTCGGCGAGGGCCAGATCCTCAGCCAGGTCAAGGACGCCTACGCGACGTCCCTGGAGCACGGCGGGGCCGGGATCATCCTCGATCGCCTCTTCCGCGCGGCGGTCACCGCGGGCAAGCGCGCCCGCTCCGAGACCGACATCGCCCGCGGGGCCGTCTCGGTCTCCAGCGCCGCGGTCGAGCTCGCCCGCCACACCCTGGGCGACCTCAAGGGGGCCACGGTGCTGCTCTTGGGCGCCGGCAAGATGAGCGAGCTCGCCGCCAAGCTGCTCGGCGGCTACGGCATCGGCCGGGTCGTGGTCTCCAACCGCACCATGGAATCGGCCGAGCAACTCGCGCTCAAGGTCGGCGGCGAGGCGATCCCCTGGATCGACATGGCGGCCACCTTGATCCACGCCGACGTGGTGATCTGCTGCACCGGGGCTCCGCACTACATCCTCTCGGCCTCGGACGTGGCGGGCCGGCTGCGCGAGCGCAGCACGGAGCGCCCCGTCGTGTTCATCGACATCTCGGTGCCGCGCAACCTCGACCCCGAGCTGCGCAACGTGCCTGGCGTCGAGCTGTTCGACATCGACGACCTTCACTCGGTCGCGACGCGCAACCGCGCCGAGCGCGCCGGCATCGTCGACGAGGTCGTGGCCATCCTCGACCACGAGATCTCCGAGTTCCAGACCTGGGTCAAGAACTACCGGCTCACCCCCATGATCACCTCGCTGCGCACCCGGATCGGGTCGCTGCGCGAGACCGAGCTCGCTCGCTTCTGGGGCAAGCACACCGAGGCCTTCACCCCCGAGCAGCAGGCGATGATCGAGGACATGACCCAGGCGCTGGTCAACAAGATCCTCCACCAGCCGACCACCGAGCTCAAGCGCATGACCCTGCCCCAGCAGCAGCGCCACGCCTCGGCCCTCAAGGCCCTGTTCGATCTCAAGGTCGAGAACCTGGCGGATCACTACCGCCGCAAGATCGGCGAGCGCCGCAGCCGCACCACCCCCCTGAGCCTCTAGGGTCCCGTCGCGGAGGCGCCCCCCGGGCCGGGGGGCGCCTCCGCGTCCGTCTGCCGGTCCATGACCGGCACGTAGAGGTTCTGGACCAGCACGAGGACCATGGCGGTCATGGGCACGGCGATGACCGCCCCCACCAGCCCCAGGAGCTGGCTGCCGACGAGCACCGCGTAGATGACGAGCAGCGGCGGGACCTCCACCGTGCGGGCCATGATGAACGGCCCCAGCACGTTGCCCTGGACGAGGTTGGCGATGGCGTACACCACCCACGCCAGGAGCATGACCTTCCAGGAGACGCTGACCCCCACCAGGGTGGCCAGGGCGACGCCGGTCAAGAAACCGAGATAGGGCACGATCTCGAGGACCCCCGAGACCAGCGCGATGAGCCACGCGTACGGCAGGCCGACCAGCGAGAGCCCCAGGGCGAGCATGGCCGCGAGCGCGGACATGCTCATCAGCTGGCCCCGCACGTACGCCCCCAGGCGATCGATCACCGGCTGGAACTGGGCCTCGATCAGCGCCCGGTGCCGCGCGGGGAAGAGTGCCAGGAACCCGCGCCCCAGCTCGGGGCCCTGCAGCAGCAGGAAGAAGGCGCTCAGGAGCACCATCGCCAGGCCGGCCATCCCGGCAGCGATCTGCAGGGTGATGGAGAGGCCCGCCTGGAGCCACCCCCCCAGGCGCTGGGAGAGCCATGCGCTCGCCTGGATGACGATCCCCGAGAGATCCGGCAACTGCCCCGCCCGCGACGCGTAGAGGCGACTGACGCGCGAAAACCATTCCTGGCCCATGGCCACGTAGCTCGGGAAGTTGGCGACGAAGGCCCGCGCCTGCTCGAGCACCACGGGCAGCACCAGCAGGAACACCAGGGCGAGCACGGCGAAGAGGCCGAGGAAGACCGTGGCGATGGCGGCCGGGCGCGGGAAGCGCCGCGAGATCAGGAAACGAACCGGCGGCTCCAGGGCCGAGGCGACCACCATGGAGACCAGCACCAGACCGAAGACGAGCGGGAAGGTCTTGAGGGCGACGAGCAGCAGGAAGAGGGCGATCGCAATGACGATCGAGCGAGGGGCGATCGCAACCGTCAGGGTCGGCTTGTCCATGGGAAGAGCTTGACATGCGCGCCCGGAGGCGCGCACGTCAAGCTCGACGATTCTTGCTGTCGGGTCCCCCTCAGGTCCGCTGCGTCACCTGGTGCACCAGCACCGTCCGCTCGCACTGCGGGCACTCCAGGATCGAGGTGACCGTTCCCTTGGGATAGCGGATGTC
>DATNQI010000006.1 GCA_036704125.1 Pantanalinema sp.
AGGGGGGCGGCGCGCGCCGCCCCCCTCGAAGTCCAATCGGGCTAGACGAGCGGGGGCTTCTTCGTCGCTTGCTCGCTGGTTGTCTCCTGCAGGCGGGTGACGTTGAGCCGGCTGGGGATCGCCCCCTTGTAGAGGGTGGTCACGTGCTCGGTGAGCTGCCGGTTGGGGACGAGCACCGCCCCCTCGTCGGTCGCAAGCCGGGTCATGGTGGGGCCGATGGCCTCGATCCGACCGGCCACGACCGAGCCGTCCTCGTCCCTCAGGCTCAGGCTCTCCCCCACCCTGCACAGCTGCCGGACGGCGAGTGAGGTGGCCAAATCCGCGGCCTGGTGCCGCAGGCCCAGCCCGAAGGCGAGGGCGGCGGCCACCGCCACCGAGCCGATCAGCGCGGTGAATAGGGTCTGGATCAGGCCGGGGGCGATGTTGAGCTGGGTCAGGGCCGCCATGACCGCGAACACCAGCACCGCGTAGTAGGCCACCTGCCCCAGCAGGTGGGAGCCGGCCAGGGGCGCGCTGCGGACGAGGTTGTTGACGAAGGTCGCGAGCACCGCGCCGAAGCCGACGATCAGCACCGCCGCGATGACGTTGGGGATGTAGCCGATCAGCGCGTTGAGCGCCGCGGTCACCTGCGGCAGGCCCAGGGCGTCCGAGGCCACCAGGACGGCGACCAGGAAGACCAGCCACTTGACCAGGTTTCCGACGAGGTTGCTCGGCTCGATCCGCATGCCGGAGCGGGCGATCGCCTCGTCCACGTGGGCGCGGGCCATCCACCGATCGAAGTGGATCGCGTCGAGGGCTCGGTCGGTCAGCTTGCCCAGGAGGCCCGCGATCCACCAGCCCACCAGGAGGACGACGATCGCCCCGAGCAGGTTGGGAAGCCATCCCAGGAGGTTGGCGAGCGCCGCGCCGGTGGCGGCCCATGCGGCCGCGCCCCAGCCCGTGATTTGTGCAGGCATACGTTCCTCTCCTTCTCTAGCCAGGCGCGGCGCTACTGGATGCCGCGCTCGGGCCCGGGCGGCTCCTGAGGCGGGGCCATGCGATCCGCTCTTCGCTGCTGAGGACGCTCCCGGGAGAGGTCCTCGTCGAGCCGCGAAGCGATCTCGTCGGCGCGCTCCTGCGAGCTCCTGACGAGCTCGGTGATGCGCATGCGCCCCTCGCGCCACTGCCGCTGGGTGCGATCCTGCAACGCCTCGACGTTCGCCCTGAGCCTGCGGCGGGTCCTCGCTCCGGAATCCGGGGAGAGCAGGATCGCCGCCCCCGCCCCGATTAGCGCACCCAGCAGGGTTGCCGACCACCGGTTCATCGCGTCCTCCTTACGAGGGCTTAGAGCACCCAACAAAACCAGGCATGTGTCGATCATCGGCCGCCCCGGGGGCGGCCAAGGGAACAGTTTTGTCAGCCGCCTTAGTACCCCTTGCGGTGCCCCATCTGGCCCGAGATGACCCCGTAGAGCCAGACCACCAGCGCCGCGCCGATGATCGAGGGAACGATGGCGAGCCCGCCGATCTCGGGGCCCGCCGGCAGGCGCAACAGCCCGAACAGGTAGCCTCCGACCGCCGAGCCCACCAGCCCCGCGATGATCGCCCCCACCCAGCCGCCCGGGATCGACCCGGGGGCGATGGCGTCACCGATGAAGCCCGCGATGGCCGCGACCAACAACATCACCAGAAAACCTAACACCTGCCACCTCCTTCGGAAGGCCCGTCGCCTGGAGCGGTGCGGGAGCGTCCCGCAAAGGGACGTGAAGATTCGTGAAGACTAGCAGGGGCCTTTGCGATCTGCAACGATCGACCATCAGGCGCCGTGCCCCGGGCCCCCGGAGGGGCTGGCCAGGACCCGCGCGTAGACGGCGAGGTACCCCTCGACCATCGCCCGGGCGCTGAAGTTCTCCTCGACCCAGCGCCGGCAGCGCTCGGCCGGGATGCGCCCGGCGCGCGCCACCCCCTCGGCAAGCCCCGCGAGGTCGTCCGCGATCCAGCCGCTGACCATGGGCCGGACCACCTCGCTCACCGAGCCGCGGCGAGTGGCCACCACCGGGGTGCCGCAGGCCATGGCCTCGATCATCACCAGCCCGAAGGGCTCTTCCCACTGGATCGGGAAGACCAGGCACCGGGCGCGCGAGAGCAGGTCCCACTTGGCCGGGCCGTGGACCTCGCCCACGAAGCTGATCAGCGGATCGCCGAGGTGGGGGGCCACCTCGGCCTCGAAGTACGCCCGATCGGCCGGGTCGACCTTGCCGGCGAGCACCAGGGGGATGCCGAGCGTTTTGGCGAGCGCGATGGCGGTGTGGGTCCCCTTGGCCTCGCACAGCCGCCCCAGGAAGAGCAGGTAGTTCTCCTTGCGGGCCGTTGGCCGCGCAGCACCGAGGTCGATGCCGTTGTGGACGGTGCCCACGTAGTTGAGCGCCTCGAGGCGAGCGGCCTGGGCGCGCGAGATGCTCACGTAGCGGTGCTCGCGGTGCGAAAGGTAGACGCCGCGGCGCTCGGGGGTGAAGTCGTTGTGGATCGTGGTGACGACGGGGACCGTCGCTTCGCTCGCGAGCAGCACCCCCTGGGTCTTGGTGTGGTCGTGGATCAGATCGAGGCCCTCGGCCTGGGCCAGGCTCCACCGGGCGTGCGCCTCCTCCAGGGGGACGTAGCGCTCCTTGGTGTCGAAGCCGAGGGGGGTGAGGGCCCGGGGGTGAAGGGCGCGCAGCTCGGCTCGGGTGCGCGAGTCGCCCGAGGCGAAGAGGGTGACCCGGTGCCCGCGCGAAACCAGGCCGTCGGCGAGCATGGAGACGACGAGCTCGGTGCCTCCGTAGCCCACGGGGGGGACGCTCAGGGCCACCGGGGCCAGCAGGCCGATTCGCACGGATCCCTCCTCTCGGTGAGTGAGCGGAGCATAGGGGCGGCCCGGGACCCTGTAAACCCCCGCTCGTCTGCTCATCCCGGGGGGCAAGGGAGCGTGCTTGGGTTGTTTCGCGCCGCGCCCCCGTGCTAGGGTATGAACGCCTGTTCTTAATGAAACTTCATCATTTAAGGGCCGGCGCTGGCCCTCCGGTCGGACGAAACAAGGAGGCTCGGGTGAGACGAACGACGAGAGATGCGGCTCCCACCGACTACCGCGCGGCGATCGCCGGCCTCTGCCGGGACGATCTGGCCGGGTGCAACCTGATCGTCGCCTCCAACCGGGGACCGGTGGAGTTCCGGCGCGATCCCCAGGGGCGCCTGACCCACCGGCGGGGGCAGGGGGGGCTGGTGACGGCCATGAGCTCCATGGTCGAGGTGCTGGACACCACCTGGGTGGCCTCGCCGCTCTCTGACGACGACGCGCGCGCTCACCAGGAGGCCGGCGGCAACCTCACCGTGCCCATGGGCGAGAAGCGCCTGCGGCTCGCCTTCGTGCCGTCCGATCCCGCGTGCTTCAGCGCCTACTACGACGACGTCTCCAACTCGCTCCTGTGGTTCCTGCAGCACGGCATCACCAACGCGCCCGAGCACCCCGAGTTCGACGAGCGCGCCTGGCAGGCCTGGGAATCCTACCGCCAGGTCAACCTCTCGTTCGCCCGGGCGATCGCGCGCGAGGCCGCGCGATCGCCCGGGCGGCGCCCGGTGGTCCTGGTCCAGGACTACCACCTCTACCTGGTGCCGCTCTTCCTGCGCAGGCTGTTGCCCGAGGCCTTCATCCAGCACTTCACCCACATCGCCTGGCCCAGCAGCGACGCCTGGCGGCAGCTGCCGGGCGCCATCCGCGAGGAGCTCCTGAAGAGCCTCCTGAGCTGCGAGATCGTCGGCTTCCACACCCCGCGCTACGTCAAGAACTTCTGCCTGACATGCGAGGACCTCCTGGGGGTCGAGGCCGACGCCCTCGAGGGCCGTGTCGCCTACCAGGGCCGGGAGGTCTCGGTCAGGGCCTACCCCATCTCCATCGACCCCGAGGAGCTGAGGCGCTTCTCCACCTCCCCCGAGGTCGCCGAGCAGGAGAAGAAGCTGGTCGAGGGGCGGATCCACCAGACCCTCAACCTGGTCCAGGTGGCGCGCACCGACCCCAGCAAGAACATCCTTCGCTCCCTCAAGGCCTTCGAGCTCTTCCTCGACCACCACCCCCAGTACCACGGCAAGGTCCGGTTCTGGGGGGTCCTGCCCGCGAGCCGCCAGGGCGCCAAGGGCTACCGCGACTACCTCGACCGGCTGAAGGCCCGGGCGGAGGCCATCAACCGGCGCTTCAGGCGGTGGGGCTGGGAGCCCGTCGCCTTCAGCTTCGACAACCACTACGCCCGGGCGATCGCGGTCATGAAGCACTACGACGTGCTCCTGGTCAACAGCCTCGCCGACGGCATGAACCTGGTGGCCAAGGAGGGCCCCATCGTCAACCAGCGCAAGGGCGTGCTGCTCCTGTCCGAGACGGCCGGCGCCTGCGAGGAGCTCTCGGACGGGGCGCTTTCCATCAACCCCTACGACCTGGTGGGGATGGCCGACGCCCTCAAGCAGGCCTTGACCATGCCCCTGCTCCAGCGCGAGCGGCTGCAGGGTCTGTTGCGGCGCCGGATCGAGGCGAACCCCGTCTTTCGCTGGGTGTACGCGCAGCTCTCGGACATCAGCGAGGCGCAGGCCCCCGTCCGAGGGCGGTTCTGGGTGGCGGGGCCCTGGTTGCCCGCTACCGAGCCCGCCCGGCGCGAGGGAAAGGAGCGCTCCAGAGATGCCTGAGCGGTCCGACGCGATCGAGGCGCGCCTCTTGGAGTGGGGCCTCGCGGGCCCGGTGCCCAACTCGCGCGAGGCCAACCTGAGGGCGATTCGGCTGCTGCTCGACGGGGTGGCCTTCTACACCTTCGGGATCGAGCGGGTCGCCCAGGCCGCCCGGCGAGGCCTCCTGGACGAGGCGGGGGTGGTGGCGGTCATGGCCCGCGCGAACGGCCATGGGAGCCCCGAGGCCTTCCTGGGGGAAAAGGGCGAGATCAGGCCCCGCTCGGCCCGCGACGGCCTGGTGGAGGCCGCTCGCCTCTTCGCCCGGGTGGTGGCGCAGGGCGGGACGATCGCCTTCGGGACGGGCCACCCGGGCAGCATGATCTCGTTCTACAACCGCCTGGCGGCCTACGCCCGCGCGCGCGGCGCCCGGATCGTCCAGGGGGAGGTCGGCGTGCCGGTCGGGGTGGACTGGGTCCTGGACTACGTGGGGGACGTGGCGGTCACCAGCGACACCTGCGGGGTGCTGCACGGCCACGCCACGCGCCCCATGGAGCAGGTGATCGCGACCTGGGGCGCGGGGATCGACCTGGTGGTGGGCGACCACGGCCACGCGGGGGCCGCGATCAACGCCTGCATACCGACCATCGCCGTCATGGACACCAACGATCCGGCACTCGCGGTCGCCAAGCAGCTCGGCGCCGAGCCCCTCGTGGTGGTGCCCCTGTTCGACAACCGCCCGAACGCGATCACCGCCCGGCTCGCCGACCTCTTCGTCGAGATGGTCGAGGCCCTGCCGGCGCCGCGGTTGTGCTAGACTGGTGAGGAGCGCCTGACGCTCGAGAGCCGGGCGGTTAGCTCAGTTGGTAGAGCGCCTCGTTTACACCGAGGTGGTCGCGGGTTCGAGTCCCCCACCGCCCACTTGCCCCCGCGCCCCGAGCGCGGGGGCTTTTGTCATGAGCTACGAGGCGCCGCCGCTAGGGCCGCGCGCCGCCCTGGCCGAAGGAGGCGGTCCGGTAGCCGGTGAGGGCGGTCTCGGTCACGGTCTCGCCCTGGACCGAGCGGGTCTTGACGATGCCCAGGTCGGGCTTGAACCACAGCTGCATGCGGGTGCGCTCGCTCGCCCCCTCGCCCCGGATGGCGGCCTGGTAGGCGATGCGGTGGCAGCCCGCGAAGGTGCCCGCGGGCACGGTGACGGTCTCGATGGCCTCGAGCCTGGCGAAGATGCGGAACTCGCTCACCGCCCCGTCCGTGTCCCGGTACCGCCCCGACTGGGCCGTCCAGGTGTCTTTGGGGGAGGCCTTGGCGACGTAGCAGATGAGCGGCGACTGCTCCATGCTCGCGTCGTCCGGGGCGCCGAGCACCAGCGCCATGCCCTGCTCGGTGCGCACCCACGTCATGCGCTCGCGCGCCTCGGTGCCCTCCTGCGAATGGCTCTCTTCGACCAGGGCCAGGGTGCGGCCCTCCTCGGATCGGGTCTTGACCACCCGCATGACGAACGAGTCGCCGCTGGTGAGGGCGTAGCGCAGCTCGTCGCCCACGTGGGGGGTGAAGGGCGCAAGCGGTGCGTCCTGCGCGAGCGCGGGGATCTCCCCGTGGCCGAGGGTCAGGACGCCGACCAGGCACGCGACGCGGCGCGCGCGAAGGGCAAGGGATGGACGCATGGCGGCAGCCTCCGTCGAGCGCTGGGGGAGCGGGCGGCGTGGAGGCTGCGATACCGAGGATCCTAAGGCTTGCTCGTTCGGTTTGCCACGGCCGGATCGCAGAGGTCCTTGGGCCAAACTCACGAGATCGTCCCGACCTCCTTGAGGCGAGAGAGAGTGGAAGCGGAGAGGCCGGGGATGTGCGCGAGCTGGTCGAAGGAGGCGAAGGGGCGGTGGCGGATGATCTCGTCGGCCAGCGGCGCGCCGATCCCGCGGACCTGGGCGAGCTCCTGGGCGCTTGCGCGGTTGAGGTCGATAGCGAGGGGCGGCTCGGCCACGCTCCGGTCGAAGACGCGGTGCTCCAGGAGGTCCTGGGCGCGCGCCCGGCGCGCGGCCTGCACGATCCTGTCCTGGGCCTCCTGGCGGCGCTGCTGCCAGCCGCGCAGGAAGAACTCGAAGGGCAGGCGCAGGGGCAGGGTCGCGAGGCTCAGGGCCACGCCGAGCACCCCGCCGAGCGTCGCGCCGACGGCGGTCTGCCAGGCCTCATGCTTGCCCTCGTAGGGGCTCAGGGCGGCGACCTCGCTGAGGGAGGGGGTGAGCTGGACGGTGTTGGTCTCGGGCGCGATCGCCTCGACCAGGTCGGCCGGCACCAGCAGGTCGCGCTGGAACAGGAAGCCGCGCCGGACGATCAGGTGGGTGATCTCGTCGCTGTGGGGACGCACCCCGAGCATCTCGAGCTGGCCGGCGGTCCCGTCCGGGCAGATCACCTCGGCGCCCGGCATGCGATCGAGCGCGGCGAGCGTCTCCTGATTGAGCATCGGCATTCTCCCTCGGCAGTGGTGGGGCTGAGCGCGCCGTGACGGAGGCTTCCCGTCGGGCGGTCATGGGCTGTGTCATGTTACGAAATGTGAAGCGGCTCCCGCAAGGGACGCTCGGCGCCTTGCGACCCTGCCTGGTCGGTTTTGCTACAATGGAGCTTCGCCCCACGCCCCCCCAGGAGACGACCCTTGAGTATTCGCGTTCGCTTCGCCCCCAGCCCCACCGGCTACCTGCACCTCGGCGGCGCCCGCACGGCGCTGTTCAACTGGCTTCTGGCCCGCAACATGGGCGGCACCTTCGTGCTGCGCATCGAGGACACCGACGTGGCCCGCTCGACCGAGCAGTCGGTCCAGGCCATCCTCGACGGCATGACCTGGCTCGGCCTCAACTGGGACGAGGGCCCCGGCGTCGGCGGCCCCTACGCCCCCTACTTCCAGATGGAGCGCCTCGACACCTACCGGCGCTACGCGGAGCAGCTGGTCAACGAGGGCCACGCCTACCACTGCTTCTGCACCAAGGACGAGCTGGACGCCATGCGCGCCGAGGCCCAGGCCAAGGGCGAGGGCTTCCTCTACCGGGGCCGCTGCCGCAACCTGCTGCCCGAGATCGCCCAGCGCCTTCGCGAGGAGGGCCGCACGCCCGTTCTGCGCTTCAAGGCGCCCGTCGAGGGCCAGACGGTGGTCGAGGACCTGATCCACGGCGACGTCACCTTCCAGAACGCCATCTTCGACGACTTCGTCCTGGTCAAGGCCGACGGGGTGCCCACCTACAACTACGCGGTGGTGATCGACGACGCCACCATGGCGATCACCCACGTGCTGCGCGGGGACGACCACCTCTCCAACACCCCCAAGCAGCTGATGATCTACCAGGCCCTGGGCCTCACCCCGCCCAGGTTCGGCCACATCCCCATGATCCTCGGCTCCGACCGGACCCGCCTCTCCAAGCGGCACGGGGCGACCTCGGTGATGGCCTACCACGACGAGGGCTACCTGCCCGAGGCCATGCTCAACTACCTGGCCCGCCTCGGCTGGGCCCACGGCGACGACGAGGTCTTCTCGCTCGAGGACCTGATCGCCAAGTTCAACGTGAAGGGCATCAACAACACCGCGGCGGTCTTCGACCAGGCGAAGCTCGACTGGCTCAACGGCGTCTGGATGCGCCAGCTGCCCTCCGAGCTTCTGGCCGAGCGCCTCAAGCCCCGGTGGCAGGAGCGCGGCTGGCTCAAGGAGCGCCACACCGACGCCTGGCTCAAGAGCCTGGTCGACCTGCTCAAGGAGCGCGCTCGGACCCTGGAGGAGCTGGTGACGTATTCGATCTTCTTCTTCGACACGGCCATCCCCTACAACGAAGAGGCCGTCGCCAAGTTCCTCACCCTCGAGAACCGACCGATCATCGAGGCGCTCGCCGAGCGCCTGCCCCTGGCGCAGCCCTGGGATCAGGCGACCATCGAGGGGGTGTTCAGGGATCTTGCGATCGAGCGGGGCGTCAAGGCGGGGGCGGTGATCCAGCCCGCGCGCGTGGCCCTGGCCGGCACCAACGTCAGCCCCGGCATGTTCGAGACCGCCTACCTGATGGGCCCCGAGCTGTGCGCCGAGCGCCTGAGGGCGGCCCTGGAGAGGATGCCCGCGGCGGTCTAGATCAGGACTGCAAGGCGAGCTTGATCAGGCGGCTCGCCTGAAGTTTGGAGAGCGACTCGACCGGGGCCGGCAGCAGCTCCGGTCGCTTCTTTGTGAGCTTCCTGAGGTAGTTCTGCTGCTTGTCGGTGGCGGGCTGCCGGTCCAGGTGGCGCTCCTTGGCCTCCTGCCGGATCCCCTTGGCGCGGGTCTTCTGAGCGGCCTCGCGCGAAAGCTGGGCGATCGCCCTGGGCACCTCGCGCCGCCAGGCGTCGGCCTCGAGGTAAGGCACGAGCCAGGTGCCCTCGGCGAGCACGGTCTGCTCGTCGTGCCAGATCGCGGCGATCTCGTCGGCTGAAAGCGACGCGTAGTCGCGCAGGTAGACCTTGAGCTGGCTCTTGAGGCGCTTGCCCTCCTGCGCGGAGAGGGAGTCGAAGCGAGGGGTAGTTCCGAGCATGGCGATCCCTCCGGGCGATTAGAACGGATGTTCCAATCATACCCCCGGCGGCGCCTGGCGTAAAGTCGGAAACCGAAGGGGAGACGTTTTTAGCGATCGAGCTTTGCGGTATAGGTAGAGAGACCCCCGCGCACCCCCTGTGAGGGAAGGCCCCATGTCAGCCACCCCGGAGCACCACCTGCTTCCCGCCCACCCCGTCCTGCTCGGGCGTCTCTCTTACGAGGCGATGGTGGAGGGCGACACGCCCCGCGAGCTCTTCCGCGAGGAGGAGCCCTTCTGGGCGCGCCTTTCCGGCCTGATGTTCGACGGCTACCGCACCGACGTGCAGCACGGGGTCTACTTCTCGCGCTTCGGCCGCGAGGAGGCCCCCGCCCCGCTCAGGCCGCGCCCGGCCGAGGCCGATTCGGCCCAGCCCGTGACGCTGCGCCAGCCCTTCGAGCTCGCCGCCGACGTGCAGGTGGCGGTCATGCGCGCGGGCGGCGAGCTGGATCCGGCCTGGACCCTCAAGTCGCGCACCCCCTCCGGCCAGGTGCTCGTCACCCGGGCCTCGGAGCACGGGGCGCTCAGCAAGCTCCTGAGCCTGGAGGAGCTGCTGCGGCACAACCTGCACCTGGTGCCGGAGGGCCTCGCCGTCCAGGTGCCGCGCTCGAGCGGTGCCCTCGATCCGGGCTGGCGGACCGGCGGCATGAAAGGCGATCGCCTCCTGGTCGAGAAGCCGGGGGTCGGCCGCAAGCAGCTCACGGCCGAGCAGTTCGTCACGGCCAACCGGGAGTGGCTGGGGGCCGCGGGCGATGCGGTCGAGAGCGCGGTGCGGCCGAGCGTCGAGGCCTCGTCCGAGGCCCGTGCCCAGCGCCGGGCCTTCGCCCTGACCCACCGCCTGGAGGGGCGCCTCCACGACGGCTTTTCGGACGCGGGCCGCGGCGCGACCCTCGACGAGGACGCCTGGCCGGTATCGGCCCGGCGCGAGGTGCTGGTGGTCGATCGCGTGTGCGATCCCGCCCTGCGGCGCCACCTGGCCTACGCCCGCGACCTTCGCGCCCAGGAGCCGCTCGCGCGCCTCAAGGACCTGGTGCGCTACGTCTACGATCAGCTCGGAGGTCCGGTCGGTCGCATCGAGGCCCGGGTGGTGCTCGCGGCCTCGACCCTTCGCGCTCGCCCCCTGCTCATCGGCGAGGTGGACCGCGCCCTGGGCGGGGGCCTTTCGCGCCATCGCGCCCTCCTCTTCCAGGTCCTCGCCGACGAGGCGGAGCTCTCCTGCGCGCTGGTGCGCGGCGCGGCGGGCCTGATCCCCGGAGGCCACGCCTGGAACGAGGTGACCCTCGCACAGGGAGCCGAGGCTTTGAGGGTGCTGGTGGACCTCTCGCGGCTTCCCGAGCAGGCGCTCGTCTCCCTGACCGACCCGCGCACCGAGCGCTACTACCGCGCCGAAGCGGGGGGCGCGCCATGAGCCGCTCGAGGGCCACCACCACCCAGCGCCTCGCCACCGGAGACCTGCTCGACGGCCACGTCATCCTGGCCTTGGTCGGCGAGGGGGGCTTCTCGAAGGTCTACCGGGTTCGCCTGCCCGACGGGAGCGAGGCGATCCTCAAGCTCGCCAAGCGCGCGAGTCCCAACCCCTTCGGCGGCGGGACCCTCGCCTTTCGCTTCGCGCAGCCCATCGCCTTCCACACCGGCGGGCTCGGCACCAGCGGGCTCACTCCCAGCCAGATCCTCTCGCGCGAGGGCCGCCTCCTGCAGCGCCTCGCGGATCCGCTCTTCCCGCGGGTGCTGGCCATGGGCCACCTGGGGGCCCGGGCCTACCTCGTCCTGGAGGCTATCGAGGGCGAGACCATGCGCAGCCGCCTTACGCGCCGCGCCCGCATCCCGCTCTCTTTGTTCGTCGCGATCGCCGAGGCCCTCGCCCTGCGCCACCGGGAAGGCCGCCTTCCCTTCCACGGCGACCTCAAGCCCGACAACGTGCTCCTGGACGCCGAGGGGGGCTTCCGCCTGATCGACCCCTCCTGCGCGGCGGCCGAGGGCGCTCCGCTCGGCTCGCGCACCCTCGTCACCACCCCCGCCTACTACCCCTACCTCATGCCCGACGATCGGGGCGCGCTCGCCCTGATGATGGTGGAGGCGCTCGCGGGGGTCATGCCCCTGAGCGTCGATCTGCCCTTCCCGCCGCAGCGCACCACGGCGGCCTTCCAGGTATGGATGGACACCCTGATGGCCTCGGGGCGCGGGCGCTACGCCCAGGCCCTGCGCCACATGCCGCGGCTGGAGGATCTGTCGATCCTCATCTCGAGCGAGCTTGCGGCCGTGCTGCTCAAGGCCCTGCGCCTGCGCCGTTCCTCCGACGGCCTGGACGTGGACGCGGGCTACGCGGGCTGGGCCGACTTCATCGCCGACTTGCGCCGTTCGATCGAGGCGGGCGCGCCATGAACCTCAGGACCGCCCGGCTCATGGCCCTCGAGGCCCTTGCGCGCGAGGACCACGACGGGGCCCTGCGCGCCTGCCTCCAGGGCCTCTACTCGGCCCCGCGCGCGACCGAGCTCTACTTGATCAAGGGCCACGTCCTGCTGCGCGCGGATCGGCCCCTCGAGGCGGTCGCCGCCTTCGAGGCGGCGCTTGCGGCCTCGAGCGGCAGCACCCGGATCCGTTGCTTGCTTGCGGCCGCGCGCGATCGCGCGGGGGATCTCGAGGGGGCCGTCGCGGACTACCGGGCCGTGCTGGTGCAGGAGCCCCTGCGGGTCGCCGCCCGTTACAACCTGGCGCTGCTCCTGGTCGCCAAGGAGGACGTGGCGGGGGCCGTCCGGGAGTACCAGGAGCTGTTGCGGCACGAGCCCCTGTGCGTGCAGGCCCACAACAATCTCGGCGTGCTGCTCTCGGCCCAGGGCGACGCCGACGGGGCGATCGCGTGCTTCGAGCGCGCGCGCCGCGCCTGCCCCGAGGACCCGGTCTCGGCCCTGAACCTCGCGCGCGAGTGGGCCGATCGGGGCGCCTACGCGCGCGCCGAGGAGGCGCTCGCTCTGGTGCTGGCCCTCTCCCCCGAGTTCGGCGAGGCCCTGGCCCTTGCCGCCTGGCTCCACCTGCGCCAGGGCCGCTGGGTCGAGGCCGAGCGCAGCTATCGGCTGGCGGCCGAGGCGGGCTTCGACACCCCCGCGGTCCAGGAGGGCCGGGCGATCGCCATTTCCTCGCTGTCCTGATCCCGAGGCGCAAGGCCCCATGGGCGTTAGATTTGCGCCCTTGCTCGGTATATGGATCTCGGGTGGCGCCTGTTCGTTTCAGGCCGTGCCCGGCATGGGGGAAATCCGATGAAGAGACGTTGGCTGGGGGTTTCGCTGCTGCTCGCGGCGTCGGGCTGCGCCCTGCTTCCGACCCAGGAGGCCCCCCTCGCGCCCGAGCTCGTCGGGCAGGTCCGCATGGCGGCCCTGGGCTACCGGGCGCAGGCCACCTCCATGGGCCAGGTCGCCGACGCGGCCACCGTCAGCCTGATCGACGTCGCGGATAACCGCGCGATCGCCTCAAACGTCACCACGACCGAGGGCAAGTTCAGCCTGGTCTTCGGCCGGTCCTTCCGGCCGAGCGCGAGCGCGAGCTACTACGTCGAGGCGATCAAGGGTCTCGACTCCAACTCGGCCGGCAAGCCCGCGGCCCGCGTACGCACCCTCGTTCGGTACCAGGACGGGAAGTGGGTCTCCCTGACCGGGGAGGTCATGAACGTCACCGAGGGCAGCACCGCCGTCTCGGTGATCGTCAATCACCGCGGCAAGTTCCCGGCCGTGGCGGTGGACGCGATCGGCCTGATGGGCAAGCTCGCCTACAACGTGCCCGACCCCACCCTCTCGCCGACCACCGCCGACACCTTCAACGCCAAGGCGGACTACCCCCACCTGAAAAACGCCGAGTACCACCAGGTCTACGGCATGGTGCAGGCGGCCCTGAGCCAGGACCGCGATCCGCTCGCCGGCATCGCCTACGAGAGCGGCAGCGACTCCTTCGTCCTCTCCAACAGCGGGGCCTCCACCCTCAACCTGACGCCCCCGGCGGCGACGGGTGCGAGCGTGGGGCAGACCCTCACGATCAAGGGCCTCACGTTCAGCTCCAACCCCGCCAACAACGTCGTCACCCTCAACGGGGTGGCGGCCTCGAGCGTCTGGGTCTCGGCCGATCGCCAGACGGCGACCTGCAGCATCCCGCTGAGTGCCAAGAGCGGTCCGCTCGCCGTCACCGTGGACGGGGCGACCTACGGCGTGCCCACCTACGTCGTCCTCTCGAGCGCCGAGATCGCCATCTCCTCGATCGATCGCTGACTCTCGGGTCCGAAGGGCGAAGGCCCCGCGTCCGACGAGACGCGGGGCCTTCGCCTCGTGACGATCAGGGCGTGACGGTGATCGAGGCCGTGGCCGACAGGTTGCCCGAGTGGATCCAGAGGGTGGCCGAGCCGGTGGCCCCGCTCGGGACGAAGCGCCCCGCTTGATCGACGGCGCCGATCGAAGGCAGGAAAAGGGGCGGCTCGGGGCTCGCCTCGGGGTCGGGCGAGGTTTCCGGCGCGGGCTCGCCCGGGGCGGAAGCGGGCATGCTCAGGCCCCACGTCACCGTGGGCGACAAGAAGCCCACCCCCGCGTCGGTGGTCGCCTGTGCCGTGAAGTCGGCGCTGTCGGTGGCCGAGAGCGAGAGGGTCCAGCTCGAGGGGGCGATCCCGAGGGCCGAGAGGACGGTGAAGGTCGTGCCGCTGGGCGGCCCGATCACGCCGTCCGCGACGGGGGTGAGGGCCCCGGTGCGGGCGCCGGCCGGCACGAAGACCGACACGCTCGCCTGACCCTGCGCGGTGCCCTGGGCGGTCTGGCCGCCCGATCCGAAGGTGAAGCCGGGGATGAGGCCCCGCTCCAGGCCCAGCTGATTGCCCTCGATCAGCACCGCCACGCCGGGGCCGCCGTTGGTCGGGCTGAAGCCGGTGACCTCGGGGGTGGCCTTGGGGGCGAGCTCCACCTGGACCGGCACCCGGGTGTTGGCCGGCGCGTCGAAGTCGGCGCTGCCCTCGGCGATCACGAGGCCGTCGCCGTCGTGGGCCGTGATGACCAGGTGGTAGCCGTTGCCGGCCGCAAGCTCCAGGGTCTCCAGGCTGACGGGAGCCGCGCCCGCCGGGCGCGCGACGTCCATGGGCGCCGGGTTCTGCTCGGGCTGGGGGCCGGTGAAGGCGAGGCGCAGCCGCATGGTGCTGGTCGGGATCGTCTGGGCCCGATAGGGCCACTGGACGCCGATCGACACCTCGCTCTTGGCGCGCGGGGCCTGGGTGCTCGGCGCATCGGGCGCCTGGGAGGAGCCGGATGCGATCGAGAGCGGGGCCTGCCGGCAGCCCGCGATCGAAAGGGCGAGCAGGGCGAGCATGAGTGGGGACGACGGGCGCATGCGCTACCTCACGATCACATCGACCTTGCTCTTGGCAAGGACCGTCAGGTTGCAGACGGCGGACTTGGTCGGATCCTTGGTCGCCTTGGCGGTCAGGGTGGCGCTGCCCGCCCCGAGCGTCGTCACCAGGCCGCTCGGGCTCACGGTCGCCACCGCGGAGTTCGAGACCGCCCAGGCCACGGCGCTCTCGGTGCTGAGGTCGCTCAGGGTGACGGTGGGCCGGAGCTGGGCCGTCGTCGGGTAGCCCGCGGTGTTCGCGCCGTCGGAGGAGGGGGCGTACAGCTCGAGGCTCGCGGGGGAAAGGGCGAGGGAGGTCACCGCCAGGGGCCTGCCCGTGACGCGGACCGAGGCGGTGGCGAGGTGGGAGCCCGAGGCCGCCGTGACCGTGACGGTGCCCTCGTAGTTTTCCGCGGCGACCTTGACGGTGCCGTTCGGCGCGATGAGCAGGACATGGTTGGGCGCCCACGACCACGCCGCGGTGGTCGGGACCTCGCGCTGGTCCGAGTAGCGGGCCGAGACGTCCAGCTTGGCCTGGCGCAGGGCGGGGGCGGCGAGCGGATCGCTCGAGATCGTCACGGCCGAAGGGGAGAGCAGGAGGCCGACGAGGGTGGGCCCTGCCGGTGGGGGGGTGGCGCCGCCGTTGTTCACGTTGCCGTCGATCCCGCTGCCGTCGGTGCCGCCGGTGATCGGGGCGGGCGTAGCGACGGGGATGTCGCCTGCGATCTCGTCGTTCTCGGGGCAGGCGGTCAGCACGCAGGTGAGCGCGAGGACGATGGGGATGCCGAGCCGGCGCATGGGCATGGTCTCCTGTGTTCTGGGCGACCCTTTCTCGATCTCTTACCCGCCGGCTTGCCCTTGAAACGCCGTGCCATCCCCATTACGAGCCAAGGCGCCGGATCAGGTTCTGATCCGGCGCCATTGCTGGGTATTGGTGGGTATCGCCTAGCGGCTCCAGACGGCCTCGGCGGGGCCCCACTTGCCGTCGGTGCCCTGGGCCCGGACCAGGACGACCTGGCGGCTTTCGGCGAGGCTCGAGGGGAGGGCGAGGGCGGCCCTGGTGCCCTGGGCGCGGACCTTGGCGCCGGTGCCGGGAGCACCCGCCTGGCCGACGAAGGTCTCGACCTGGGCGATGGGGGCGCTCGCCTGCACCTGTACCTGGCCGTTCGCGACCTGGACGCCGGTCAGGGCGGGCCCGAAGACCGCGTCGGGGTTGTCGGCGAGCTTCAGCAGGTACATGGCGCCGGGGCGGTTCTCGTTCCAGAACTGGGCCATCTTGGCGTAGGGGGGATCGAAGTTGTCGCCCCAGCCGCCGATCTCGGTGGTGTACGAGAGGATCCCGAGCTCGCCGAAGGCCCAGTCGGTGGTGTCGCCCGAGGTCTTGTAGAGGTCCTTGGACTGCTGGGGCTTGTAGCCCGAGAAGGCGCCCAGCTTCATGCCGATGGCCGGCAGGCGCTTGTCGGGGGGCGGGGCGTCCGAGAAGCCCCAGGGCCACAGGATCAGGTTGCTGAAGCTGTGGTAGGTCATCAGGAAGGTGAACTTGCGGCTGCCCACGAGCTTCTTGACCGCCTGGGTCTCGGGCTCCGAGAAGGCGGCGACCCCCATGAAGGTGTCGTTCTCGGGGTCGGTGCTC
>DATNQI010000007.1 GCA_036704125.1 Pantanalinema sp.
GATCGCCAACGCCCCCCTTCGCACCCATGCTAAAGTGATAGGGTTTCGGGGCCAGGCCCCTTCCCGCACGACCGCAGAGGATATCGCCACATGAAGACCAAGATCCAGCAAGCCGAAGAACAGCTCGCTTCCCTGCAAGACTTCCTGCTCGGCGCCAAGCCCAAGATGACCGGGGCCGAGATCAACGTCCTGAAGGTCAATTTCGAGGCCGTCAAGGCGCGCCTGCGCGACATCCGCGAGCACCACGAAGAGGAGTAGCCCGTAGGACGACCGGCGGGCCTGCGCGTGATGACGGGTCCGCACCGGGTATGCAACCCCTGAGAGTGGCGACGCTGGAGGAGCCATGACCCGGGGGTTGTCTCGTAAGAAAAGGGGGATTGGCGCGCTGGCGTCGCTCGTCGCCGCGCTCGTCATGCTGCACCAGGCGCCGGGACTCGCCGCGCCGGCGCGACCGAGCCTAGACCAGCGGGTCGACGCGCTCGCGCTCGACATGGGGGCCAAGTTCGCCGAGGTCGCCCGGCGCCATCGCCTCACCCCCGCCCAGATCTGGCAGCTCAGCGACGCGCTGGGCGACGACGACTGGGACGTCAAGGCGCGGCGGATGGGGGTTCCCGCCGGCCAGGTCGAGCCCCTCTACCAGACGCTCGAGGCCCTGCCGCACAAGCGTCACGACGAGCTGACCCCCTACAACCTCCTCACCCCGGCCAAGGATCGCTGGGGACTGACCGCCAAGGAGGGCATGATCGGCTGGCAGCGCTACGGGGCGCTGATCGAGCGCGTGGCCATCGAGCAGCAGATCGATCCCTTGATCCTCGGGGCCTACGTCTGGACCGAGAGCAACTTCGACACCAACCAGGACACGCGCCGGCGCGGCCTCGTCGCCGTCGGGCTCACCTCCGTCCAGGCCCAGGACCATCCCTGGCTCGCCGGTGACCTCGAGAGCCGGGTCTCGCGCCTCAAGCGGGATCCGCACCTCAACCTGACGCTCGGCGCGCGCGAGTTCAAGGCCCGCTGGCAGCAGAACGACATGTTCGGCACGGTGATGGACGTCTGGTATCCGGCCTGGCGCAGGGGGGGACGCATCCCCAACCTGGGCACCGCCTACGGCTACGTGCAGCTCTTCTCCAATCGCTACTTCTTGCTGATGACGATCATGGGGAGCTAGACTTTCGATCGACCCGTATCCCCCGCGCCCTGGGAGGGTATAGCGCCAGTATGCCGAATACCAAGTCCATCCGCTTCGCCCACCTCACGGACCTTCACTTCACCACCCTCTCCCAGAACCGCTACCCCACGGGCGTGCCGGTCCTGGAGGCCGCGGTGGAGGACCTGAACGCCCAGGGGGTGGACTTCGTCGTGCTGACCGGCGACCTGTTCCACTACCCCGATCGGGTGCCCGAGGAGATCCGGGCCATGCGCGATATCCTCGCTCGCCTGAAAATGCCCTTCTACGCGGCCTTCGGCAACCACGACGTGGAGGGCGACGAGGTCCACGCGCGCAAGGACCTCGTCATGCGCGAGCTCGGCGATCACGGGCTGTCCCGGATGAGCCCCCACTACGCCCTCTCGCCCGCCGCGGGAATGCGGCTGGTGGTGCTCGACTCGACCGACAACGGCTCCGATCGCTACCTGACCTGGCGCGGCCACTTCTCGCGGCACCAGGCCGCCTGGCTCCACGAGACCCTGGCCGAGAGCCGCGACGAGCTTGCGATCCTCGCCATCCATCACCCGCCGGTCACCCCGTACCCCCTGATGGGGGCGCTCAAGTTCGAGGAGACCGATCGCCTTCGCCTGCGCGCGGCGATCGCCCCTCACTCCAACGCCCCCTTCATGCTGTGCGGCCACTACCACCTGAGCAGCAGCGCCGCCTTCGCCTCGACCACGGTGCTCACAGGCCCCTCGCTGGTGGAGCACCCCCACCAGTACCGGATCTTCACCGTGAGCCACCACTCCATGGCCCACGAGATCCGCTACGAGTGGCGCCAGGTGCCGCTCCTGGCGCACGAGGACCGCGCGTGCGCCCGCGGGACGGCCATGCGCCACCTCGCGCTCAACCGCCTGTCGTACGCGCGACGGGGCACCATCACGGTGCCCCGCGCGGGCTCGCTCAATTCTTGAGGATCACGATCGAGATGCGCCGGTTCTCGCTGGCGAAGGGGTCCTTCTCGTTGATCGGGTGGGTCGAGGCGAAGCCCCTTACCGCCCACATGCGCGCGGGGGCCATCCCGCTCTGCTCCAGGATGGTGCGCGCCTTGTTGGCGCGATCCGCCGAGAGCTCCCAGTTGGTGTAGCCGGTCCTGAGGGCCAGCGGGTGGGCGTCCGTGTGGCCGCCGATCATGATGTGATTGCTGATTCCCTTGAGCTCGCGCGCGATCGCCTTGAGGATGTCGATCGTCCGGGGGCTCGGCGCCGCGGCGCCGCTGTCGAAGAGGACCTTCTTCGCCTTCTCGACCACCGAGAGCTCGATGCCCTCGGGCGTCTCCTTGACCTGGATGCTGTCGCGAAACGGCCAGAGCGAGCCCTCCATCAGGGCCTCCTGGATCTCGGCCGAGATGCTCTCGGTCGAGGCGGGCGGCGACTGGACGTCGGGGACGGGCTGGATGCCCATCGGCGGGTTGTCGACGATGGTGGCGTTGACGGGGGTCTCCTGCCCCTTCATGACGCCCTTGCCCTGCCCGAAGATCGAGGGGTCCTTGAAGAAATCGGCGATGCTCTTCTTCTGGTCCTTCGTGGTGAGGCCCGTGAGCCACAGCACCAGGAAGAGGGCCATCATCGCCGTGACGAAGTCGGCATAGGCGACCTTCCAGGCGCCGCCGTGATGGCCGCCGTGCCCGCCTCTGCCCCTGCGCCCCACGACCTAGGCCCCCGAGGGCGCGGCCGCGCCCTCGGCGCTCGCGGGCGCCCCCGAACGGCCCGACACGATGGCGTCGAGTTGGTCGGCCGTCGGGCGGTTGTAGGAGTAGATGGCCTGGCGACCGATCTCGACGGCGACGATGGGGTCGCAGCCGTTGAAGTAGGCGCCGACGGACTCCCGGATGCACTGGAAGTAGCGGGCGCTCTCCTTGGCTTGCCCCTCGATGTTGGCCGCGATGGGCTGGATCATGCCGTAGGAGAGCAGGAGGCCCAGGAAGGTGCCGACCAGCGCCGCCGAGATGGAGTGGCCCAGGACCTCGGGGGGAGCTGCGAGGTTCTGCAGGGCGATGATGATGCCGAGCACCGCCGCCACGATGCCCAGGCCGGGCAGGGCGTCGGAGACGCGGGTCAAGGAGGCGCTGCCGAGGCCCCCTTCCTCGTGATGGGTCTCCAGGTAGATGTCCATCGCGAGCTCGATGTGCTCGGGCTTCGCCTGATAGCTGATCGCGAGCTTCATGGAGTCGCAGAGGAACTCGAGGGCGTGGTGATTGGCCAGGAGGGCCGGATAGGGGGCGAACGCCTCGGACTCCTGAGGATTGGCGAGATCCGCCTCGACCGTCAAGAAGCCCTCACGCTTGGCACGGGTGAAGATCGCGAACATCGCCCCCAGCAGCTCGTCGTAAGCCGCGCGGGGGTACTTGGAGCCGGCGAAGACGGCGGGCAGCTCTTTGGTGATCAGCTTCAGGACCGCCGGCGGCGTCCCGGCGAGCATGGCCCCTATCGCCGCCCCACCGATGATGAGGAACTCGTACGGCTGGTAGAGGATCAGGATGGGGCCGCCCTCGCCGATGAAGCCCCCGAAGACCGCACCGAAGACGATGAACAGCCCGATAATCGCGAACAACTGGAATCACCTCGACATATTCAACAAAATAACGATATTTCGTCATTACAACAAACAGAGAAGCACCGGTCCACCTATACCCACTTCCCCCTGAAAGCTACCTTTTTAATTGCTGAAGATTCGCCTAAGATGGGGGTCTCAGCCCCCC
>DATNQI010000008.1 GCA_036704125.1 Pantanalinema sp.
CGACGACGCGACGATCAAGTACTCGACGATTCAGAACTGGTACCCCGGCGACAAGAACGGCAAGGGCGGTATCTACAACTTCGTCACCAAGCGCGGCAAGGCGATGACGAACGCGAAGATCACCTGGACGCAGGTCGAGACCGGATCGGCGATCACGTGGAAGTACCCGAGCTGCATCCTCGCTGGGGACAACTCGGTGGGCGAGTTCTACTCGGTGGCGCTCACCAACCACATGCAGCAGGCCGACACCGGCACCAAGATGATCCACCTCGGCAAGAACACCCGCAGCACGATCATCTCCAAGGGCATCTCGGCCGGCAAGTCCAGCAACAGCTACCGCGGGCTGGTCAAGATCGCCCCCGGCGCCACGGGGGCCCGCAACTACTCGCAGTGCGACTCGATGCTGATCGGGTCCGAGAGCCAGGCCAACACCTTCCCCTACATCGACGTCCAGAACCAGACGGGCAGGGTGGAGCACGAGGCCTCGACCTCCAAGATCGGCGAGGAGCAGCTCTTCTACTTCGCCCAGCGCGGCATCGGCTCGGAGGAGGCCATCTCGATGATCATCAATGGCTTCTGCAAGGATGTGTTCACCCAGCTGCCCATGGAGTTCGCCGTCGAGGCGACCAAGCTGCTGGGCCTCAAATTGGAAGGTAGCGTCGGATGATCGTCCCCAACAGCAACGTCATTCTCGAAGTCCGTGACCTGACGGCCAACGTGGCCGGGGTCGAGATCCTCAAGGGCGTCAACCTGACGATCCGCGCGGGCGAGGTCCATGCGATCATGGGCCCCAACGGCTCGGGCAAGAGCACCCTCTCCAAGGTCCTCGCGGGCCACCCCGACTACGAGATCACCGGCGGGACGGTCCTCTTCCAGGGCAAGAACTTGCTCGAGCTGCCTGCCGACGAGCGTGCCAAGGCGGGCCTGTTCCTGTCGTTCCAGTACCCGGTCGAGATCCCGGGGGTTTCCAACGCCTCGTTCCTGCGCCTGGCCTACAACACGGTGGCCGAGGCCCGGGGCCACGACGAGCTGGACCCGCTCGAGTTCGACGACTTCATCCGCGAGAAGATCAAGGTCGTCGAGATGGACCCCGGATTCCTCGATCGCTCCGTCAACGAGGGCTTCTCGGGCGGCGAGAAGAAGCGCAACGAGATCCTCCAGATGGCGGTGCTCGAGCCCACCCTCGCCATCCTCGACGAGACGGACTCGGGCCTCGACATCGACGCGCTGCGCATCGTCTCGGGCGGCATCAACCAGCTCTCCAACGCGAACAACGCCGTCCTGATGGTCACCCACTACCAGCGCCTGCTCAACTACGTGGAGCCCGACTTCGTCCACGTCTTCGCCGACGGCAAGGTCATCAAGACCGGCGGCAAGGAGCTCGCCCTCGAGCTCGAGAGCCGCGGCTACGACTGGGTGCGCGACGAGCAGAAGGCGACGGTGTAGCCCCATGCCGACCACCGCTGCCCAGAGCGCAGAAAAGCCAGGGCGCGTCCAGGACGCCTTCCTGACGGGCCTCATCGCCCAGAAGCCCGAGCTTTCCGAGCGCCTCTCGGCCCTCACCCTGCCTTCCCCCAAGGACGAGGAGTGGCGCTTCACCAGCCTCGCAGCCCTCAAGGCCACGACCTTCGCCCCGGCCGCCCAGGCCCCCGACGTCACGCTCGAGGACATCGCGCCCTTCATCCTGAGCGAGGCCCAGGCGAGCCGCATGGTCTTCGTCAACGGCCTGCACGCGCCGCACCTCTCGGACGTGAGCGCGCTCGGCCACACCATCGCGTTCGCCTCCGAAAGCTGGGAAGCGACCGAAGACGACGCCTTCGACGCCCTGAACGCCATGTTCGCCACCGCCTCGACCGCGATCACGATTCCCCGCGCGCAGCTTGCGCCCTCGCCCATCCACCTCCTGTTCGTGACCGTGCCGCAGGCCGAGCCCGTGATGGCCTCGCCCCGCGTGCGGGTGACCCTCGAGACCATGAGCGAGGCGACCCTCATCGAGGACTACGTCGCCCTGGGCGACGGCCCCGCCTTCACCAACGCGGCGATCGCGTTCTCGGTGGCCGCCGGCGCGCGCCTCAAACACGTCCGGCTCCAGCGGGAGAACAGGCAGACCCATCACCTGGGCCGCAGCGTGGCGACCCTTTCGCGCGACGCGGTCTACGACGCGCACGCCTTCAGCCTGGGAGGCGCCTTCTCGCGTTACGAGCCGAAGGCCGTCCAGACCGACGAGGGCACCGACGTGCGCATGCACGGCCTCATGCTGCTCTCGGGCGAGCAGCTCGGCGACACCCACAGCACCCTGGACCACGCCAGGCCTCACGGCACGAGCAACCAGGTCCACAAGTGCATCGTGGCGGGCTCGGCCCGCGCGGTCTTCAACGGCAAGATCCTGGTCCGCAAGGACGCCCAGCAGACCAACTCGGCGCAGTCGAGCCGGAACTTGCTGCTCTCGCCCAGGGCCCGCGTCGACGCCAAGCCCCAGCTCGAGATCTTCGCCGATGACGTGAAGTGCGCCCACGGCGCCACCGTCGGCCAGCTCGACCCCGAGGAGGTCTTCTACCTCCAGAGCCGCGGCCTCGGCGAGGCGGACGCCCGGAGCCTCCTGGTGTACGCGTTCGCCGCCGAGGTCTTCGATCACATCCCCGTCCCCTCGATCAAGGAGCTGCTGCGCACCCTCGTGCAGGAGCAGCTCCTGGCCACTCAGAGCGATAGGTGAGCCCATGACGACCACGACCGCCCGCGAGCTTCAGGATTCGACCTTCGACGTCGCCAAGGTGCGCGCCGACTTCCCGATCCTGGCGCGTGAGGTCAACGGCAAGCCCCTCGTCTATCTCGACAACGGGGCCTCCAGCCAGATGCCCCGAAGCGTGATCGACCGGCTGAACCGCTACCACTCGAACGAGCACGCCAACGTCCACCGGGGCGTCCACACCCTCAGCGAGCAAGCCTCCGCCGAGTACGAGGCGGTTCGCCTCAAGGTCCAGCGCTTCATCAACGCCAAGGAGGAGCGCGAGATCGTCTTCGTGCGCGGCGCGACCGAGGGCGTCAACCTGGTCATGCACGGGTTCGGCCGCCTCTTCATCAAGGAGGGCGACGAGATCCTGGTCTCGGCCATGGAGCACCACGCCAACATCGTGCCCTGGCAGATGCTCTGCCAGGAGAAGGGGTGCGTCCTCAAGGTCATCCCCATGAACGACGCCGGCGAACTGCTCATCGACGACTACCGGGAGCTGCTGACCCCCAAGACCAGGCTGGTCGCGCTGACCCACGTCTCGAACGCGCTGGGCACCATCAACCCGGTCAAGGAGATGGTCGCCATGGCCCACGCGGCGGGCGCCGTGGTGCTGGTCGACGGCGCCCAGGCGGTCCCCCACATGAAGGTGGACGTCCAGGACCTGGACGCGGACTTCTACGTCTTCTCGGGCCACAAGATGTGCGGCCCCACCGGCAGCGGCATCCTCTACGGCAAGGCCGCACTGCTCGAGAAGATGCAGCCCTTCATGGGCGGCGGGGACATGATCCTCAGCGTCACCTTCGAGAAGACCACCTACAACGAGATCCCCTTCAAGTTCGAGGCGGGGACCCCTTCCATCGCCCCCATGATCGGCCTGGGCGCCGCCATCGACTACCTCGAGGGGCTCGGCATGGACCGGATCGCCTCGCACGAGCACGCGCTCTTGACCTATGCCGCCGCGCGCCTCGCGGAGCTTCCCGGCGTGCGGATCGTCGGCACGGCCAAGGACAAGGCGGCGGTCATCTCCTTTGTGATCGAGGGGGTCCACCCCCACGACGTGGGGACCATCCTCGACTCCGAGGGGATCGCCGTTCGCGCCGGCCACCACTGTGCCCAGCCGGTGATGATCCGGATGGGGGTGCCCGCGACGACCCGCGCCTCCTTCGCCTTCTACAACACCAAAGCGGAAGTCGACGCCCTGATCGAGGGCATCAAGACCGTACAGAGGATTTTCGGGTAATGGCCGACCAGAAGCAGCTCTACCAGGAAGTGATCCTGGAGCACAACAAGAAGCCCCGCAACTTCGGCGCGGTGGAGAACCCCAACCGCAAGGCCGAGGGACACAACCCGGTGTGCGGGGACCACATCACGCTCACCCTCGACGTCGAGGGCGAGCGCATCGAGAAGATCGCCTTCACCGGCGACGCGTGCGCCATCTGCAAGGCCTCGGCCTCGATGATGACGACCAACGTCAAGGGCAAGACCGTGACGGAGGCCGAGGGCCTGATCCAGGAGTTCCGCGACCTGGCCACCGGCAAGATCACCTCCGAGACCCCGGGCCACCACCTGGGGCGGCTGACCGTCTTCTCGGGGATCGCCACCTTGCCCTCGCGGGTCAAGTGCGCCGTCCTGCCCTGGCACACCCTTCATGCGGCCTTCGAGAACGCCGAGCTCGTCTCGACCGAAGGCAACGCTGACCCCGCTCACCCGTAAAGGATAGCCCCATGCCCAAGATCGCCGAAATCGAGCCCACCCCCAACCCGAACGCCATCAAGTTCGTGCTCAAGGAGGCGCTGACCACCGGCTTCGGCCGATCCTTCGACAGCGCGGACGCCGCCTCGAACGATCCCTTGGCCTCGCAGCTCTTCGCCATTCCTCACGTCACCAACGTCTTCTACCAGGACAAGTGGCTGACGGTGACGCAGGACGGCAAGGCCTCCTGGTCGGAGCTGATGCGCGAGCTGGCGGTGCCCATCCGGGCGGCGGGCTCGGAGCGATCGCCCGGCGGCACGGCGAGCGCCTCGCGCCAGGCCATCGTCGCCGACGGGGACGAGGCGCGCCTTTCGCGCATCAACGAGCTGCTGGACACCAAGGTGCGCCCGGCGCTCGCCATGGACGGCGGTGGCCTGGAGGTGGTGGAGCTCGCGGGCAACATCCTCAGGGTCCACTACCAGGGCGCCTGCGGCAGCTGTCCCAGCTCCATCTCGGGCACCCTGATGGGGATCGAGAACCTCATGCAGAGCATCGAGCCGGGCCTGATGCTCGAGGCGGTCTAAAACAGAAGCGGGGGGCGGTCGTTTGACCGCCCCCTTTTCAGTAGAGCACCCCGACTTCCTGGACTTCGGGGGTGACCGCGGGATCGGCCGTGGTCAGCGTCAGGCGAAGCCTGAGGTAACGCCCCGAGACTCCTGGGAGGTTGGCCACGTTCTTGCCCTGGGCCGAGGTCCCCGTCACCAGGTTCCAGCCGCCCCAGGTCAGCGCGTCGCTCGAGGTCGCCGTCTCGACCGCTACTTGGGTCGATGCCGGCAGGCTCGCGACGTCCCAGTACGCCGAACCCCACGTGACGGCGCCTCCCGCGTCTAGTGCGGGCGTCACGTAGCTGCCCGAGACCGAGTAGACCGGGGTGTCCGGCTGGCGATGCCCCGTCAGGCGCAGCGCGCCGCTGGCATCGCGGGGGTTGACGCCCTGGAAGCGCTGAATGCGCCCGTTGAAGTAGTCGGCGATGAGCAGGGCCCCGTCCGGCATGAAGCCTATCTGGCGCATGTCTCGGAACTGGCCCGGCCCGGACCCGTAGCTTCCGAACTGGCTGAGACGCTCGCCGCTAGGGGAAAACACGCCGATGGTGTTGCTCGCCCCCGAGTAGGGGGCCCCCGCGAGCACGCGCCCCCAGGGAGCGACCTGGATGGTATAGGCGTTGGCGCCGGTGGACCACTCGGTCACGTACGTTCCGTCGGGCTTCAGCTTCTGGATCCGGTTGTTCTGATGATCGACGGCGTACAGGAACCCCTCCGCATCGATCGAGAGGGTGTAGGAGCGCTTGAAGTAACGTGGCCCGGTGCTCGCGACCGGATTCGGGGCAGCGGTCCCCACGAACCACGTCGTGCCGTTGCCGACCCCCTGAAGAAACTGGCCGCTCGGATTGAACTTCTGGAGCCGATAGTTGATGGCATCCCCCACCCAGATGTTGCCCTGGGGATCCTGCGCGAGCCCATGCGGCGAAGAGAAGGCGCCGTTGACGGATCCCGTGGCCGGAGCGGGGGCTGCGGTCCCCGTGAACCACGCCGTGCCGTTACCGAGGCCCATGACGAAGTTCCCGTTGGAATCGAAGCGCAGCACGCGGTGATTGGCGACGTCCGCGACCCAGACGTAGCCGTCGCGGTCCACCATGGTGCCGAGCGGATCGCTGAACCAGCCATTGAGGCTGCCCGTCGCCACCGGCGGCGGGGTGCTCGCGGGTCCCCACGCCTCTCCCTGCCCCCACGCGCGCACGAAATTGAAGTTGGAATCGAACTTCTGGATGCGATGGTTGCCGCGGTCCGCCACGTAGATGTTGCCCATGGCGTCGACCGCCGCCTTGTCGGGGTTATTGAACTCACCGTTCAGGCTGCCCGTCGCCCCGAACGACGAGAGGTAGGCAAACTGGTTCGACTGGAACACCTCGATGTTGCTCGTGGTGGCTCCGTACTTCTCGAAATCCGCCATGGAGGTGAAGGCGGAGCGCGCGCCGAGCAACTGGGCGTCGTTGCCGGCTGGACCGCTCACCAGATCAGCCGCGCCGCTCCCTGCCGCCACCACCACCGAGAGGCTGAGGTTGAGCTGGTTGGCGCCGGAGGCGAGGGTGACGGGCAGCTTGCCCCAGCTCAGCATGGTCCCGGTGCCGTTGAGGCCTGCGTATCCCGCCGCATAAAGGGCGTAGCCGCCCCCCGAGGGCAAGCCTGTGAACGTGACCGTCGTGGCCCCGCCGGTGTTTACCGTCGCCGTCTGGTCCGGCACCCCGGCGTTGCGCAGCAGGACCTTCACCGACTGGGTGTTGCTCAGGATCGCCTGGGTGCGCTGCGGCAGCGCGACCCGGATGATCACCTGCGCGCTCCCTTGAGCCGCCCTCACGGCCTGAGCGGCATCCCCCGTGGCGGCCAAGGGGCGATCGACGATGCAGCCCCCGATCGCGAGCACCAGGGGCAACAGCGACCAGAGCCCGAGGGTGATGACGTTCACGGCCTTACGTTTCATGGCGCGATCCCCAGGTAGGTGCGGCGGATGTCGACGGACGATCGCTGCGCGTCCCAGACCTTCAGGCCATCCAGCGCCCCCTGTGGGTTCACCACCGAAAAGACGTTGACGCTCAGGAACTCGTTGCAGGCGAAGCTCAGCAGGTTGAGGGGCGACGCCCCGTTGATGCTCCCCGAAAAGGCTCCCGTCGCCACCTTCTCGCCGTCGAAGTACAGATCCTTGCCCTGCGGCCCCCACGTGATCGCGAGGTGGTGCCACTCGCCAGGCTTCCAGGGCTGCGAAGCGGGCGTCCAGGTCGTGGGGGCGTCCCAATCGAAGCCCGGGCCGCCATGGGTCCGCAGGGTGAGGGTCTCGCCGAGCTTGGCCAGGTACAGCACCGGCCACTTCGGGCTGTTCGTCCCGTCGATCGAGAGCAGCTTGAAATCGCCCTCGTTCCAGGCGTAGGTCGGCTGATACCAGAACGCGATCGCTCCCTGGCGCTTGTTGACGTAGCGATAGGCGTCGAAGGTCAGGCGATCGTGACCGGGCTCGCCTCCGTAGGGCGTGGCCTTGGGGCCCTGCTCCACCTGGAAGCCGTCGAACCAGACCGTGCCCGTCTTGTTCCGGAAGATGGGGCTCAGCGCGGCGGCGGTACAGGTGTTGAGGAAGGTGTGGGTCAGCGAGATCTGCGTCCAGTCGAAGGTCCCGACGGGGGCGGCCACGTGCCGCACGTCCACGCCGGAGAGCGAGGCATCGGGGAGGTAGGGATCCACGTAGAGGCCGAAGTCGGTGGAGCTCTGCGAGCCGCTGACGTTCTTGCCCTTGACCCAGACCGAGAAGGTGTAGGTCTTTCCCGCCTCGTAGGTGTAGGCGTGATTGAACTTGACGTACTCCGCGGTTCCGCTCGTGGTCTTGTCGATCTTCAGCGATCGCCCGTGGAACAGGGCATCCACGTCGAGCGAGTAGGTGGCGATGCTCGCCGCGGTCCGGCTCATCCCGTCCGGGATGCCGTCGGCGTCCGAATCCCGCTCGAAGCTGGAGTTGGCGAGCTGGTTGACGGTGCGGTCGATGAAGACGGCCGTGCCGCTGCGCCCCTCCACGGGGGTCACGCCGACGCTCTCACGGGCGTTGGCGAAGCCCTCGAGGACCAGGCTCCCCTGGGGGCGAAAATCGGTGGGAGCGCCTTCTTCGAGCTGGGCCGCATCCGCGTAGCACGTGGCGCCGACGGTCTGACCGATTCCCGTCCCGAATCGGATGAGGGCGATCGCCTTGGGGGTCGAGTACGCCGGGGTGAAGGTCCAGGAATAGCGCTGCCAGGCGGTGGTGAGGGTGAAGGCGTCGCTGCGCACCTCCAGGAACGGATCCTGGTAGTTGAAGGCGAGGGCGAGCTTCTCGCCCCCCGCGGCGCCCCGTGCATACACCGAGTAGGTGTATGCACGTCCCGCCTCGAGCTTGAGCGGCCAGCGATGGTCGGCACCGTTGTAGCCCTGGCCGAACCACGAGTCACCCGCGGCCGTGGCGGAAAAGCGCATGGCCTGGCGCCCCTCGTGAGGACTCAGCGTCTCGAAGGAGTACGTCGCCACTCCCGCGGCGGCATTCAGACGCCAGGGGGCGGGGTTTGCGCCCCCCTCCTCGAACCCGGCGTTCGCGAGCATGTTGCGGCTCTGATCCGCGAAAGAGAGGCGATACGCCCCGTCCGGGCCGGGACGGACGATCTGCACCGGATCGAGGTTCAACAGGAGCGCCTGGGAGACGAGGGACTCGACCGACCGGACCAGGAGCTCGGGCACGCTCGCCGTGAGGCCCGCCTGCTGGTGAACCCCGGTGACCGCATCCTTGCTCACCTTGCCGATCACGTCCGCGGCCCCGAGGCTCAGGTGGTCCCACAGGATGGCGACGGCCGTGGTCGTGGCCGAGAGCTGGATGGCGGTCCCCGAGACCGAGGTCCAGCCGCCCGCATTGAACTGAACCAGGGTCCGCAGCCGGAAGGCGGAGTTCGACGTCCCGCCCAGCGTCTTGCTCGACTCCAGCAGGTAGAGCGACCCGATGGTCGGGGTAAAGGTCCCCAGCGCCTGGACGGTGAAGGTGCCGTCCGGGGCGGTGATGCCCGTGCCCTTGGCCTGGAAGGTCGAGGGATCGATCAGGGTCACCGTGGCGTTGGCCCGCACCTGGCCCGCTGTCGCCTGGATGCCGTACCCCTCGGGCAACAGGACCTGCCCGGTCAGGACCGGTTGAGACGCCGGGGCAACGGCCGTCGAGACGGCCAGCGGCGTGGGGCGGCACCCGATCGCAAGCAAGGCGACAATCACGAGGCTCAAAGCAAGCCGTAGCTTCCGCATCGCCCTACTCCTGCACGAGGCCGCGCGCCGCGCGGGCGATCGCCTCGGGGCTCAGCGCCGCATCGCGGATCTGGAACCGATCGAAGACCGAATCGGCCGGGGTGTTCAGATTCGTGTCCGCCCCGACGGTGAGGGTGGCTCCCGGTCCGAAGTTGAGCGTCGCCCCCGGGTTGTCGTTCGAGAGGCCTCCGGCGGCCCGGCCGTCGAGGAACAGGCGTACGTCGCTGGTGGGGCCGTCCCAGGTCGCGGCGAGGTGGTGCCAGCGGCCCGCCTTGATCAGGGCGGCGGTATCGGGGAGCTCGAACCCGATGCGCCGGGTCTTGGTCTCGTCGCCCACCCCCGCGGTGACGTAGAAGTACAAGCGATTGCCGAACTTGTGCAGGCCGAAGTTGCACTCGGTGCCGCCCTGGACGCGCACCAGGCAATGGTCGATTCCGTCGTCGCCGTTCCAGTTCGGCTTGAACCAGAAGGAGATCGTGCCTCGCGTCGCGTTGAAGCGCCCCTTGGCGGGGAACACCGCCGGCGCGTTGGCGGGGATCAGGCGCTGGACGCGGTGATTCTGGTAATCCACCACCCACATCTTGCCGTCCGGTCCGAAGGAGAGGCCGCGCGGCTGCCGGAACTGACCGTTGCCGTAGCCCAAGCCCCCGTAGGCGCCGAGCAGAGCCCCGCTGGAGTCGAACTTCACGATCCGCGACGCCGTGGCCACGGTCGAGAACTCGGAGACCCACATGTTGCCGGCGTTGTCGAACTTCAGGTCGTCGGGTGCGGTCAGAACGCCGGCCCCGATCGTCGCGAGGTAGGATCCAGCCGAGGAAAAGCGCTGGATCCGGTTGTTCGCGCGATCGCAGACGTAGACGTCGCCGTTCGGGGCGAAGGCGAGCCCCGTGGGGCCCTTGAACTGGCCCGGGCCCGTGCCGAGACCCGAGCCGAGCGTCTGCATCAAGGCCGTCCCGTCGGCGCTGAAGCGAAGGACACGGTAGTTCAGGTAATCGGAGACCCAGAGGGTCCCGTCGGGGGCGATCGTGCCGTTGCTGGGATTCCAGAATTCCGAATTGAGGCTGCCCGAGGCCACGCTCCCCGGCGCGACGGTCCAGCGGCTGCCCTGGCCGATCCCGAAGAGGAAGTTGCCATTGGCGTCGAACTTCTGCAGGCGATGATTGGTGAGCTCGGTGGTCAGGAAATTCCCGTCCGGATCGAGGCTGATGCCGTGCGGCGAATCGAACTGGCCCGCCCCCGTGCCGAAGCTCCCGAAGGTCGAGATGAAGCGGCCGTCAGCGGCGAACTTCTGGATGCGATGGTTCTTCCACTCCGCCACCCAGACGGTCCCCCCTCGATCGACGGTGACGACGATCGGAGAGTCCATCAGCCCCGGGGCCGTTCCCTTTCCGCCGATTTGGCCGTCGAAGAGGGCGAGCGCGTTCGAAAAGGCGATCGCCGTCCCCCCGTCGCGGCCGGCGACGAGCGTGCTGCCGGTGCCGGACGCCGAGAGGGCATCCTCGAGATCGAAGAGCTGCCGCCCCTGCCCGCTTTGCAATTGCAAGCGATAAGTCGTATCCGAGGCGGTGTAGGTCAGCCACTTGACCGGGTCCAGGTTGGAGGCGAGCGCCTGGCTCACCAGGCCCGTCACCGTCGCCAGCTCGGTGGCCGTCACCCCGCCCGCGGGGGTGAAAACACCGGTCGAAGGGTTCAGGGCATCCAGCAGGCTCGTCCCCGCCACCGCTCGCAGGTCCTTGATGGCGGCAAGCGCCGTGGTCTGGGCGTTCAGGATCACCCCTGCCCCGCCGCCCTGCGAAGTCGTGCTGCCCGAGAGCGATCGCCACTTGCTGCCGTCCCAGCAGACCAGGGTGCGGAAGCGAAGTGCCGCACGATCGTTGGTCTTGTCGAAAGTCTTGAGCGCATCGAGCACGTAGACGGCATTGGTCGTGGGCGTCCAGCTCACGAAGGGGTTGAGGCCGAAGGCCCCCGAGGCGTCCGTCAGGCCGGTGGCCACCACCGTGTTGCTCGCATCGAGCAGGGTCACCGTCGCGTAGGCCACGAGCTCGGCAGCCGTCGCCTGGGCTTCGTAACCCGACGTGACCCGTCCCCACAGGGACGAGCCTTCCTGGATGGCCTGTGCGGGGCGAGACGGGTCCACCGTAGGACGAATGCCCGGCTGGCAGGCACATAGGCACGCAACGAGTACGAGGGAGATTTTCTTCACACCTAACCCTCGCTTGCCCGTTCCTCCTTGGAGCGGGGGGCAAAAAGCCTGGCTGATTGTTATATTCCACAAGCAGGTAAGCGAATAACCACCTGCATCACAGGCCGATGCAGGCCCAACAGCATCGGGGCAGTGGCACTACAGAGCTGCTACGCCGAGGGCATCGCGGCGAATGGCGGCCTGATCCCGCTGGAGGTCCCATACCTTGAGACCGTCCAGGGTACCGCTCGAGCAGTAGCCCACGTTGTTGCACAGCCCGGAGAAGTACAGCAACCGGATCTGTCGCGCGAAGTAGAGCGGCCCGCCGTAATCGCTCACTCCGACGCGTTCGCCGTCGACGAACAGCTCAGAATTGCGAGGGCCCCAGGTCATTGCGATGTGATGCCAGGTATCCGCTGCCCAGGCATCCGTCGCCGGTACCCAGTCGATCCAGCGCCAGTTCGTCCCGTCATGGACCGCGAGGCCCAGGGCCGGCCGGCCGGATGAGGCACGGTTCTTTCGCAGGAGCAAAATCGCGTCATCGGCCGAGTTCGTCATGCCGGCAAGATAGCCGTTGCCCCGATCATCGCTCCACTCATAGGCGGGCCGATACCAGAACGTCACCGCACCCTGCGAGGGATTGAACGAGCGGGCATCGACGCTCAGCCGGTCCAGGCCCGTGCCGTCCCCGCCGTAGGGGGTCAGGACCGTCCCCTCCTCGACCTGGAGACCGTCCCACCAGGCAATACCCGTCTTGTTCCGGAAAATGGGATAGACATCCAGGTGGTCGCAGTTCGCCGTCCACATGAAAGAGACGCTCAGCCGCGTCCATTCGAAGGTTCCGGTGGGAGCCGCCATCCGCGAGGTCCCCCCGTAGCCCGCACTCGGGGTCCGCTGGTCGAGGTAGAGGCCGAAGTTGGCGTTGTCGGGGGCGCCGGAGATGTTCTGGCCCTTGACCCAGATGGACGCGGTGTAATACTTGCCGGCCTTGAAGGGGTAATAGGAAGGATAGTTGACGATGTGCGCGGTGGATCCGCCAGAGCGGTCCATCTTGAGGCTGTACTGGCCGAACAGCGCGTTCGCCGAATCCAGGGCGCAGACCGCCCCGGCCCCGGTCTGAGTCAGGCCGTCCGGAACGCCGTCCGCGTTGCTGTCCACCTCGAAGCTGGTGTTCTGGAGCGGCGAGAGCGAGTTGGAAGCGATGTTGACCCCGCTCTCCAGCACGATGCCGTTGCCGGTGCGCCCCGGGGCCGCCGTGACCCCCGCGCCCTCGTAGACGTTGGCGATGCCGTCGACGAGCAGGCGCCCCTGAGGCTGGTAGCCGGTGACATTGCTCCCCTCCTCCAGCTGGATCGCGTCCAAGTAGAAGGTCGAGCCGACGGTGCTGTGGCGGATCAGGAAAATCGCCTGCGAGGTCGAATAGCCGGCGGTGAAGGTCCAGGAATAGCGCTGCCAGGCCGTGGTCAGCGAGAAGTTCGAGCTGCTCTGCTCGGAGAACGGGGACTGGTAGTTGAAGGCGAGGGCCAGCGCCTCCCCGCCGACGGCCCCCCGGGCATAGACCGAGTAGGTGTAGGTCCGTCCCGCGACGAGCGTGATCGGAGCGCGGCCGTTCGAGCTGTCGTAGCCCTGGCCCAGCCACGAATCACCCGCGCCGGTCCGGTTGATGCGCAAGCTCTGACGCCCCTCGTAGGGGGACGCCGTCTCCACCGAGTAGCTGGCATTCACGGTGTTGTTCGTCCGCCAGTGGGTGGGAAGCGCGCTCCCCTCCTCGAACCCCGCGTTCCTGAGCAGGTTGCGGCCGGCGTCCCCCATCGCGAGGATGAAGGAATCGGCAGGCCCTGGCCTGACGGTCTGCACCGGGTCCAGGTTCAAGAGCAGGGCCTGACCGACGAGGGCCTCGACCTCGCGGACCCTGGCGGCGCCGATGCTGGCGGAAAGATCGCTCGCGACGTGGCCACCGGTGGTCGCATCCCGGCTCACCTTGCCGATGACCGCCGACGTCGCCAGGCCGAGGTGGTCCCAAAGGATCGAGACGGCCGTGGTCGTGGCCGAAAGCTGGACGCTGGCCCCCGAGATCGAGGTCCAGCCGCTCGCGTCGAACTGCACCAGGGTCCGCAGCCGGAAGGTGGAATTCGACGTCCCGCCCAGCGTCTTGGTGGATTCGAGCAGGTACGGCGACCCGAGGGTCGGGGTGAAGGTCCCGAGGGCCTGGACGGTGAAGGTGCCGTCCGGGGCGGTGATGCCCGTGCCCTTGGCCTGGAAGGTCGCGGGGTCGATGAGGGTCACGGTGGCGTTGGCCCGCACCTGGCCCGACGTCGCCTGGGTGGCGTATCCCTCCGGCAGCAGGATCTCGCCGTGCAAGAGCGGGGCCTCGGAAACCGCCGGCGCGATCGCGGGCGTCGTCGGAGCCGGCCGGCACGCGAGCACCAGCAGGGCCGAGAGGACGAGGCTCAGAATCAGGCGAACACTGTTCATGGCGCTCACTCCTGGACCAAGCCGCTCGCCTCTCGGGCGATCTCCTCGGGGCTCAGCACCACGTCCCGGATCCGGAACTGGTCGATGACCGAGTTGCACTGAAGGGTCGTGCCGCTGATCGCCGCCCCGACCATCATGGTCCCCGGCGCCCCGAACGCGAAGCTCGCGGGGTTACCCGTCTGGAAGCTGCCGTACTCCCTGCCCTGCAGGAAGAAGCGAACCTGCCCGTTGGCAGCGTCCCACGTGGCGGCCACGTGATGCCACTTTCCCTTGCGCAGGACCTGCGAGAGCTCCGCCTTGTTGATGCCCACCCGCCTGGTCTGGGCCTCGCTCGCGGTGTTGTCCGAGACGTAGAAGTACAGCTGATCGGCGATGCCCGTCGTGGGGTTGCCGTAGGTCACCACCAAGCGGCAGTTGGGCTGACTGATCTCGAAGAAGTAGCGGGTCGTGGCCGAATCGATTCCCCAGTTCGGCTTGAACCAGAAGGAGATGCTCCCCTTCGCGGCGTTGAAGTTGCCACCCGGCACGAACTGCATCGGCGCATTGGCGGGGATCAGGCGCTGGAAGCGGTAGTTGTTCTCGTCCGCCACGTAGAGGGCGCCGTCCGGGCCCCAGGCCATGCCGCGGGCGGTCTTGAACTGGCCGTCTGCGCTCCCGTTGGTGCCGAACTGGCCCAGGTAGGTCCCCGTGCGCGTGAACTTCTGGATCCGGTGGCCGGCGTACTCGCTGACCCAGACGTTTCCGGCCTGATCGACGAGGATGTCCTCGGGATTGTTGAACTGGCCCGGCCCCGAGCCCGTGGTGCCCCACTTGCCGAGGAAGGCGCCGCCGCTCGACAGGCGCTGGACGCGGTTGTTCTTGCGGTCCGCGACGTAGACGTCCTGGTTGGGGGCGATCCCCACGCTGATGGGGCTGTCGAAACCACGATCCACCGAGGACGAGGCGCTCTGGTTGCCGGCCGAGGTGGTCCAGACCGTGCCGTTGCCGATGCCCATCTGGAAGCCGCCGTTTGAATCGTACTTGAGGACACGGTTGTTGAGCGTGTCCGCGATCCAGATGTTTCCGGCGGGATCGAACTTGGCGTAGTGCGCCGAGTTCAGAAGATTGTGGCCGCTGCCCGTCGTGACGCTCTGGCTGGCGGTCCAGCCGCTGCTCCCGTTGCCGATGCCGAAGCGCAGGTTGCCAGCCGAGTCGATCTTCAAGACCCGGTAGTTGACGTAGTCGCTCACCAGCAGGTCGCCGTTGCGGTCCAGGTCCACGCTGTGAGGGTTCGAGAAGGCCCCCACCCCGGATCCCACGGTCGTGAGGGTCCGCAGGAAGGTCCCGTCGAGCGAGAGCAGCTGGATGCGGTTGTTGCCGCGATCGCCCGCGTAGATGATGCCTTCGGGGGAGACGGCGATCCCCGTCGTCACGCCGAAGAGGCCGTTGGCGACCCCACGTGCGCCGATCTGGCCGTCGTAGAGCGCAATCTCGTCGGCGATCGCATAGGCGCGGCCGCCATCCACGCCCCGGACCGCCGTGGCTCCCGCCGGCCCCTGCACGAGCGCATCCTCCAGGTCGAAGATGATGCGACCGGTCTGGGGCGCCATCGCGAGGCGATACGTCCCGCCGGTATAGGTCAACCACTTGACGGGATCGAGGTTGGAAGCGATCGCCTGGTTCACCAGCCCCGTCACCGTTACCAGCTCGGCATCCGTAACCCCGCCGGCAGGCGTGAAAACACCGGTCGAAGGGTTCAGGGCGTCCAGCAAGGTGGTCCCCGCCACCGCTCGCAGGTCCTTGATCGCGGCAAGGGCCGTGGTCTGGGCGTTCAGGAGCACCCCCGATCCGCCGCCCTGCGCGATGGTGCTGCCAGAGAGCGATCGCCACTTGCTGCCATCCCAGCTGACCAGGGTCCTGAAGCGCAAGGCCGCACGGTCGTTGGTCTTGTCGAAGCTCTTGAGCGCGTCCAGGGCGTAGACCGCGTTGGTGGTGGGCGTCCAGCTCACGAAGGGATTGAGGCCGAAGGCCCCCGAGGCGTCCGTGAGGCCCGTAGCCACCACCGTGTTGCTCGCGTCGAGCAGGGTCACCGTGGCGTAAGCCGTCAACTCGGCGGCCGTCGCCTGAGCCGAATAGCCCGAAGTGATCCGCCCCCAGAGCGCGGACGAGGCCTGCGCGGCTTCGGCCTGAGCGGGTGGCCCGGCGAGGGGCCGGACCGCGGGGGCGCAAGCCGCCAGTGCGAGTGGAAGCAGCAACCATGCGTGGCGCATCAGTACATCACTCCCAGTTCCTGAATCACCGGTGACAGCGCTGCATTGCTCGTGCCCAGGGTCACACGCAGCTTGAAAAATCGACCGGAGACCCCGACCAGGTTCGCCAGCGTACGGCCGGCGCCGGGCGAACCCGTCACCAGGCTCCAGGTCCAGGTGATGCCGTCACTGGAGCATCCCGCTTCGATCGTCGCAGAGGTGCCCACGGGCAGGGTCGTGATGTCCCAGTAGACGGATCCCCAGTCGATCGTCGAACCCGCATCCACGGCGGGAGTCAGGTACGCGCCCGAGGCGGCATACGACGGATTATCCGGCTGCCGATGCCCCCTCAGCCTGAGCGCGCCGGCGGGGTCCTTGGGGTTGGCGCCGCGCCAGCGCTGCACGCGGCTGCCGTCCCGATCGATCGTGAAGAAGTTGCCGTCCGAGGCCCAGGCGATGCCCTCGGGATTCTGCAACTGACCGTCCCCCGTGCCGAACACGCCGAAGCGCGAAAGCAGGATGCCATCGCGATTGAAAACCTGGTAGAAATTCGGGCCAGGCGTCGAACCGTAAGCGGCCACGTAGATGTTGCCGTCGGGACCGAGCTCGAGATAGCCAGCGGTTCGCTGGTCGGGCTTGTCGGGGCTGGCGGTGGAGAAGGTGCGCACATAAGCGCCGCTCGGGTTGAAGACCTGGACCCGCTCATTGAAGTCAGTCGCGTACATCGTGCCGTTCTCATCCACCCGGACATGCCAGGCGTTCGTGAACTGACTCGCACCATTACCGCTCGCGGTGGTGGCAGGCAAGCCGGCAGCGCTCGTCCAGGTGGTCCCCTGCCCGATGCCGCGCAAGAACACCCCGCTGGGGCTGAAGATGTGGAGGCGGTGCTGGCCCATCCCGCCCACGTAGATGTTGCCCGAGCGATCCAGGTCGAGCCCGTACGGCTGCATGTGCCCGATGGCATTCGCCAGTGCCGCGACCGCAGGGGCGGCGCTGGGTGCGAACCACGGCGTGTTGTAGCCGATGCCCATCAGGAAGTTGCCGCTGGAGTCGTACTTCAAGATGCGGCGGTTATTCGTATCCGACACGTAGACGTTGTCCTGGGCATCCACCGTCAGTCCCGACGGCCCGTTAAGGCCGTAATTGGTGGATCCCGTCGCTGGAACAGGAGCAGCCGCCGGTGCCACCCACACCTGGTCGCTGCCGATTCCGCGCAGGAAATTGCCGTCCTTGTCGAACTGCACGATCCGTTGATTGTTGTCGTCGGAGACCCAGATACGGTCCCGCGAGTCGATCGCAATCATCTGGATGTGGGATCCAAACTGGCCATTCAGGTTGCCCAGGGTCCCGAACTTGGACACGTAGGTGTTCTGACTGGGGTCGTAGACCTCGATGTTGCTCGACGTCGCCGTCGGCGCCTGGAAGTCCGCCATGGTCGTGAAGACCCTCTGGGCCCCCAGTTGCACCGCGCCGTTGCCCGCAGGCCCCGTGATGATGTCCGCGGCAGCGGCGCCCGCGCTCACGACCACCGAAAGGCTCAGGTTGAGCTGGTTGCGGCCCGAGGCGAGGGTGACGGGCAGCTTGCCCCAGCTGAGCATGGTCCCGGTCGCGTTCAGGTCCGAATAGGCCGCGGCGTACAGCGCGTATCCCCCACCCGAGGGGAGGCCCTCGAAGGTGACCGTGGTGGCGGTGCCGGTGTTCACCGTGCGCGTCACGTCGTTGCTTAGCGCATCGCGCAGGACGATCTTGACCGACTGTGTGTTGGAGACAAGGGCCTGGGGTGCGCGCTCGGGGAAAGCGACCCGGATCGCGACGCTCGCCGTGGACCGGCTCTCGGTGGACGATCGCGGCGCATCGCCCGCCGGGAATACACCCGGCTGGCAGCCTCCGACGAACATCAGCATTAGGAACCCGGCGATGGCGCGGCGCATCCCACCTCCCCCGCGAGCGCGGCGCCCGAGGGCGAAAAGAGCAGGCAAGCTCCTGAGTCATTCCACGGCCTCGCATCGCTGAAACCTAAGACACCGTGAGGAACCTCACACCCCCTGCGCCACCGCACTCACTTGCAGTAAGTGGCAATCGAGCCGACAATGGCTCCATTGACGCGCCATCACACAAGGAGAATCGATTTGTCGCAGGAAAAGACGCTCGAACAGATGCAAGAAGAGCTGGTGAAGGTCCTGATGCAGGACGAGGCGCTCAAGGCCGAGTTCATCGCCAACCCCAACGCCGTCGCCTCGCGGGTGCTCGGGATCTCGATCCCGTCGTTCGTCAAGCTGATGCCCGTCGAGGTGCCGGCCAACGCCATCCTCGTCCCCCTCCCCGCCCAGACGAGCGAGGACGAGCTGTCGGACCTCGACCTCGAGCTGGTCGCCGGCGGCAAGACCCAGGCCGGCAAGGCCATCAAGATGATGGGGCTTGCGATGGGAGTCGGCTTCTCCTATATCTTCACCGGGGCGAACAGCAGCCAGACCAACAGCGTCAGGAACAAGTTCAGCCAGGCGCACGAGGAACTCGGGTCCCCCCGGCCATAGGGCGCGAGGCCACAAGCAAAGCGTCGAGGCGCCGGCAAATTGCTCGGCGCCTCGACGCTTCAAGGGATCAGCTCCTCGACCTCCAGGCCAAGGGCCTGGGCGAGCCTGAGCTGGGTGGTCTTGACCTCGTAGGATCCCTGGATGTACGAACTCTGCGCTTGGCTCAAGGACGACAGGGCGCTCGTCACCTCGAGGCCCGTGCCCACCCCCGCGTTGAAGCGCACCTTGGCGAGCTTGAGACCCTCGATCGCCGCCTGGAGGCCCTGCTGGGTCACGGCCACGCGCTCCTGGGCCGACTGCAGGGCCTGGGCGGTGGTCTGGATTTCGAGGGCCGCCGTGCGGCGGGTGGCGGCGAGCGAGGCCTCTGCCCGCTCGGCCCCGAACTGGGCTTGGCGAACCTGCGTCGCCGTGCGCCCGCTGTCGAAGAAGTTCCAGGCGAGCGAGGCTGCGATGGTCTGCTGCGTCCCGCCGCCGGGCGCGGTCGTCACGTCGCCCACCGCACTGACGGTGGGCCACGTGGTGCGCGCGCGCTGGCGCGCCGTCTCCACTTGCCCCTCGCGCGCGAGGATCGCCTGCGCCACCTCGGGGCGCCCGTCGAGGGCCTGGGCGATCTGCTCGGGATCGTAGGCCAGGTGCTTGAGCTGGGTCATGGGCTCGACCCTCAGATCCGCCACGGGCCGGCCGAGCTGGCTCTCGAGGGTCTGGCGCGCCTGGCGCAATTGATTGACCGCACGGAGGAAGCCCTCCTGCGCGATCGCCACCGAGGACTGGGCCTGCAGCACCTCGAAGCGCGTGCCCACCTGGCCCTGCGAGCGAAGATCCGCGAGGCACAGCTGGTCCTTGGCCTGTTCGACGTTGATCCGCGCCGCGTCCCGCAAACTCTCGGCCTGAAGGACCGCGATATAGGCGAGCGCCGTGTCGTAGGCTACCTTGCGCTGGGCCCCGCGCCGCTCGACCTCGGCGAGCTGCGCGCCGAGGTCCGCGAGTCGCACCGCCGACGCGGTACGCGCTCCGTCGTAGAGCGGCTGCACCGCGCTGAGCTGGAGCTGGAAGCCGTAGGGGCTCTGGGGCGAGACGGTGCGCAGGGGCACCCCGGTCACGTCTGTCCGGTTGAGCCCCCCCGACAGGGACAGGGTGGGCTGCAGGCCCGTCCGGGCCTCGCGTACCGCCGCCTGCGCCTGGTCGACCCCGAGGCGCGCCGCCTCGATCGAGGGATGGGTGCGGGTGGCGATCGCCACGGCCTCCTTGAGGGTCAGGACCTGCGCCTGGACACTCGGCGCCATCAAGGCCCAAGAAAGGGCGAAGCAGAGTGCTCGCGCGCCATGCCGCCCCTTCATGGCTGGGTCCGCTCGGGCCGGTAGGTCACGCCGATCGAAACGTCGTCGCGATCGATCGTGAGATCCCCGCCCCAGGCCTGGTGGCGGTAGCGGCCTTCGAGGCGCAGCGCAGGCGTGACGGCGTAGCCCAGCCCGATCGCCCCTTCCCACAGGCGCGTGAGCGCCACCGCGTAGGGGGCGCGTGCGGCGTTGAAGGAGAGGGCGGGGTAGTAGGCGAGAGAGCCCAGCAACTCAAGGCGATCGCTCGGCTCCCAGGCGAAGGGCAGCTCGAGACCGAGCCCCCGGCGATCGTGGGCGTAGTCGTAGGGCGTGCCGGAAAGGGCCAAGTTCGCCGCCGCCACGCTGCTGTTCACGAACGACAGGCTCGGCGCGACCTCCCAGCCCCCGCCGCCCAGCGCCTGGCCCAGGCGAAGGCGGTAGGTGCTCTCCTCGGGCGCCGGGCCTGCCGCATCCACGGCAGGCAGCGCCGGCATGGCCACCCCCGCCTTGAAGCGCTCGAACGCACCGCCAAGCAGCCAGGCATCGAGCCGGACATGCCCCGTGAGCGAAAGCTGGTTGTCCAGGGTGCCCGAGAGTCGGTTGCCCGCAAAGGCGCTCGAAAAGGCGCCCGTCTGGTACGCGAGCTGGATCTGGGTGTCGAGTGGGCGCGAGGACGGCTTGGCCGGCAGCGTGGCGAGCAGGGGGCGGTACTGCGGGAGGTAGGCCTCGACCGGCTTCAGAAAGAACTTGCGGGCGCCGGCCACCGGCTTTCGGTCGAGCTGATAGCCCTCGGCCGAGAACACGAGAAATTGCAGCCCATCCGGGGCGAGCGTCAAGCTATAGCGGCCGTTCGCGTCGGTAAAGCCGGCGACGATGGCTCCCTCCTGGCGAACGAAGACATTCGGCAGCGGGCGGCCCTGCGGGTCGAGGACCTGGCCGCTCACGGCCTGCTCGGCGAAAGCGGGCCGGGAGAGAGCGGGAACGAGCAAGAGGGCGGCGAGGAAGGGGCGTGAACTCATGGCAACTGCTCTCTTGGCACTCTAGGGGCGAACCAGGGCGATCTCGGCGAGTCGCACGGCCTTGCCGTCCGCCGCCAGGACCCCGCGAAGCTTGGCGCTCGCGTCGGTCGCGGGGAAGGCCCCCGTGAAGGCGAAGTCCATGGCCGAGCCGGTGCGGATCCCGCTCGTCTCGACGCCCCCCGCAAGCAGGGTGACGGCCTTGGCCTCGCGAACGGGTGCTGGCAAATCGGCGAGCGACAGCGAGATCATGGGCGCCCCGCCGATCGGCTGGCTCATGGTCGCCGTCAGGCTCAGCACGCCCGCCTCGGCCGGGGTCGCCTGCAAGGCGCCCGTCGACTGGCAGCCGACGAGCCCCATGGCGAGCGCGAGGCTCGCAGCCCCCTTCCATCCGAGGGCCCATGGCCGTTTCGTCTGCATCGCGCGCTTCCTTTCCATCAGGTGGTTTGCCTCGTCATGAGGCGCGAGAACATCCCGTCCTCGGCCATGAGCGCCTCGAAGGTGCCTTCCTGCACCACCTGGCCGCCCTCCAGCACGTAGATGCGATCGGCCTGGCGGATGGTGCTGAGGCGATGGGCGATGACGAGCCGCGTCACGTTCAGGCGCTCCAGGCTCTCGCTGACGATGGCCTGGGTCCGGCTGTCCAGGGCGCTGGTGGCCTCGTCGAAGAGCAGGATGCGCGGCTTGAGGGCGAGGGCGCGGGCGATGAGCAGGCGCTGGCGCTGGCCCCCCGAAAGGTTGCCGCCCCCCTCGCTGACCACCGTGTGCATGCCCATGGGCATGGCCGTCACGTCGTCGGCGAAGCCCGCGTGCCGCGCGGCCTCCCACGCCTCCTCCTGGGTGATGAGCGAGCCGTTGGAGATGTTCTCGAAGATCGAGGCGGCCATCAGGCGGCCGTGCTGGAGCACCACCCCCATCTGCCGGCGCACCGCGGGCAGGTCGAGCCCCCTGAGGTCCTGGCCATCCAGGACGATCTGGCCCGCCTCGTACTCCTCGAAGCCGAGCAAGAGCCGGAACAGAGACGACTTGCCGCTGCCCGAGGGGCCCACCAGGGCGACGAACTCGCCGGGGTTGACCGAAAGGCTCACGTCGCGCAGCACGTGCGGCGCGTCGGGGGTGTAGCGGAAGCTGACGTGCTCGAAGGCGATCCGGCCCGTGAGCCGGCCCGGGTCCACCTTGTCGGGTCCCACCTCGGGCAGGGCCTCCAGGATCGGCTTGGCGCGCTCCCAGAGGGTGACGACCTGCATCAGAGAGGTGACCGAGGCACCGACGCCCGTCAGGCCCGCCACGAAGGAGCCGAAGGCCGCGTTAAAGGCGAGGAAGGTGCCCACCGTGATGGCCCCCTGGCCGGGGTCCGCGGCAGCGGCCTTGGCCATGAGGCCGAAGCCGTTGAACATGATGAGGGTACTTGCGATCGGCAGCAGCTCGTCGAAGAGGCTGAGGCGATCCTGGAGGCGCTGGGCCCCGAATTCCAACCGGGTCAAGTCGCTGTAGGTCTTGGCCCACTGGGAGAAGGCCCGGGCCTCGGCCCCGGCGGTACGGATCTTGGCGACCCCGCCGATCAGGCCCACCACCAGGCCGAGAATCTTGCCGCCCTCCTGCATGATCGCCCGGGTCGCCCGCAGCACCAGGACCCCCGAGAGGGTGGTGACGGCGACCGAGACCACCGCCACCCCGAGGGCCACCAGGGCCATCTTCTGGTTGAAGCCGAAGAGCTGGACCAGGCTGACCAGCGAGAAGACGCCCGCGAGCAGGGCCTGGACGGTGGATCCGGTGAGCAGCTGGCGGATCTGGTCGATGGCCGACATGCGCGAGGCGAGCTCGCCGGCCGCGTACTTCCGGAAGAAGGTGAGCTTGAGCTTGAGCAGCCGATCCCAGACAGCGGCCTCGGTGGCCGACTCGGCGAGGGTCTCGGCCCGCAAGAGGGCGACGTTCTGCACCAGCTGGAAGAGGGCCTGAGTCAGGGCCAGCGCCCCGAGGGCGAGGGCCACCTGCGCGACGAGGCTACGCTGGGCGTCGGGGATGGCGTGATCGATCAAGAAGGCCGTCGCCTGGGGCGTGACGAGCCCCAAGAGCGCCACGACCCCCGCCATGAGCATGACCACCGGCATGTCGCGCCGCGAGGCGAGCATCCCGAGGCGCAGGAGATCGAAGGCCTTGACGGCGGTGTCGGGCAGCGGCCGGTAGAACATGGTGGCCTGCGCCCCGAGGCCGCTCGCCACCTCGGCCGTGACGACAACCCGCTCGTCGGCGACCGGGTCGAAGCAGTCGTAGCCCCCCGCCGAGCGCGGCAAGAGCGCCAGAGGGCGGGCTCCGTCGGCGCTCCAGGCGAGCAACGGGCCGTTGTCGCGCCTGAACCAGTCCCCGCGCAAGAGGACGCGGCGGGTGCGGAAGCGCGAGGCCCGCGCGATCGCCTCGATCGGGTCCTTGAGGCGGCCCAGGTCCTCCCAGCGCGCGGGCGGCTTGACGGCGATCCCGAGGGCGACGCCGACCGCGTGGGCCGCGCGGTAGAGGGGGCTGCCGTCCACCGGGGCCTCACCGGGGCGCGTGTCGAGCACCGAGGCGAGCTGAGCGATCGCCTTCTCCATGACCTCCCGGTCGTGACGGTGGCGGCGCACGAAGCGCGCATACGCCTGCTGCTGATCCTGCTCGGCCTGCGCGGCGGGCACCACCCGCTGTTCGGTCTCCACGCGGCGCTCGTCGCTCATGACAGGGCCTCCTCGCGGCTGCTCTGCTCGCTTCTCACCAGCCGCGCATAGGCGCCCTGCTTGGCGATGAGGGCCTCGTGGGTGCCGCGCTCGACGATCCGGCCGTACTCCATGACCACGATCTCGTCGCAGTCGCGCACCGTGCTCAGGCGGTGGGCGACGATGAGGCAGGTGCAGCCGCGGCGGCGCAGGTTGGCGTCGATGAGGCGCTCGGTCTCGGCATCCAGCGCGCTGGTCGCCTCGTCCATCACCAGGATGGCCGGATCGTTGACCAGGGCGCGGGCGATCTCGAGGCGCTGGCGCTGGCCGCCCGACAGATTGACCCCGCCCTCCAGCAGAGGGGAGTCGTACCCCCCGGGCAGCGCCAGGATCACGTCGTGGATGACCGCGTCCTCGCAGGCCTGACGCAAACGCTCGTCGGGCACCGTGGGGTCCCACAGGGTGAGGTTGTCGCGCACCGAGCCCGCGAACAAGGAGATCTCCTGGTCCACCGTGGCGAGCGACTGGGTGAGGACCGACGGCGGGCAATCCTCGCGACGCACCCCATCGAAGCGGATGTCGCCCTCCCAGGGGGAATACAGGCCGCTCACCAGCTTGGCGACGGTGGACTTGCCCGAGCCCGAGCCGCCGACCAGGGCGACCCGCTCTCCCGGCTTGAGCGAGAGCGCGAAATCCGCGATCAGGGGCTCTGCCACCCGGCTGTAACCGAACGTCAGGCCCGCGATGTCCAGAGCCCCCGTCAGGCGGAAGGCATCCGCGCCGGGCAGGGGCTTCTCCCCCGCGGGCACGACGGCCGGATGGTCCAGCACGTCGTCCAGACGGTTCAGGTCGCTGACCAGGTCCTGGATGGCGCTGCCCAGACCGACCAGGCTGTTGATGGGCCCGAGGAAGCTACCGACCATCCCCTGGAACGCCACCAGCATGCCGATGCTGAGGTGGCCCTCCATGACCCGCAGCCCCCCGACGATGAGCAGGGCGGCGGTGGTGAGGGTGGAGAGCAGGGTCGGCACCAGGCTGAGCACCAGGTTCTGGGCGGCGGTCTGCTGGGTCGCCTCCATCACCTTGGCGTCGTAGCCCGCCCAGCGGGTGAAGAAGTCCGCCTCGGCCGCCGAGGCCTTGAGGGTCTCGATGGACTGGAGGCCCGCCATGGCGACCCCCATCTTCTTGCCGTACTCCTGGGCCACCCGCTGGTTGGCCTCGACGCGACGGGCCCCCATCCACTGCAACAGGGCGAGGTTGGCCCCGCCGGAGGCCACCACCAGCCCCGTCAGCACAGGGTCGTAGTGGAACATGAGCGCCCCGTAGAACACGATCATGACCGTGTCGATCACCGAGCTCGCAAGCCGGCCCGAGAGGACGCCGGCCACCTCGTCGTTCATGCCGATACGGCCCGCGACCTCGCCCGCGTAGCGCTGGGAGTAGAAGTCCATGGGCAGATGCAGCAGGTGCTGGAGGAAGCGGCTGGAGTGAACGACCGAAAGCTTCAGCTTGAGGCGGCGCAGGTAGAAGATCCGCAGCTGGGTGAGGCCCGCCTTGAGCACGGCGATCACCAGGATGCCGATGAGCAGGGGGCGCAGCCAGTCATGCATCCCCTGGACCAGGATCTGGTCCACGAAGAGCTGCGAGGCGACCGGCAAGGCGATGCCCGGCACCACCAGCAAGAGGCCCGCGAGCACGCAGTACGCGAGATCCCGGTACGAGCCCGCGAGCCGCACGCGCAGGGCCTGGACGGCGCTCGGCTTCCGGCCGCCCTTCGCGAAGTCGTCGCCGGGCTCGAGGACGAGCACCACCCCGGTGAAGGCCTCGTCGAACTCGGCGAGCGTCACCGCGCGGCGACCGGCCGCGGGGTCGTTCAGGTAGGCGCGCTTGTCGTCCATCCCCTCCACGACCAGGTAGTGGTTGAAGTTCCAGAAGACGATGTACGGAAACGGCAGCTGCTTCACCGTCTCCATGGTCTTCTTGAAGCCCTTGGCCTTGAGGCCGTAGTCCCGGGCCGCCTTGAGGATGTTGCTCGCCTTGCTGCCGTCGCGCGAGACGCCGCACGCGCTTCGCAGCTCACTGAGCGGCACGATCCGGCCGTGGTGGGCGAGGATCATGGCGAGGGCAGCGGCCCCGCACTCCACCGCCTCCAGCTGGATCACGGTGGGGGTCTTGACCCGGCGCACGCGCCGCTTGGAGTGGAGCCAGGACTTAATAGAGGCCACTGCTCGACCTCAGGATCGCGAAGGCCAGGACGATGGGCGGCACCTCCTCGACCGTCACGCGGGCCGCTCCCGTCGTGCCGGTGGTGACGGCGAGCGCCGGACCGTGCGACGAGGACCACTTGAAGCCGCTCTGGTTGGCCGGTTCCCGCTCCAGCTCGGCTTGCACCTCGATCAAGGGGCCGGCCCCCGCGAAGGCGCGGGCGAGCTCGGCGTTACCGAGGGTGTTGACCAGGCCCTGCTCGGTGACCGGGAACGACGAGACCGAGACCACCCGGCCGACGATCCCGCCGAAGCGCTCGCGCTTGACCGTGTCGGGCGTCAGCTGGAGGCGCATCCCGGTACGTACCTTCTTGCCATCGCTGACGGGGAAGTAGGTCACCCCCATGAGGGGGCCGTCGCCATCGCCGCGCGCGAGGCTCGCAATCCGGGTGCCCGGGCCGATCACGTCGCCCACGGCGACCGCCACTTCGAGGATCCGCCCCGCACGCTGGCTGATGACCCGGCCCTGCTGCTTGAGCTGGACCTCGAGAACCGCGCCCGTGGCGCGCATCTCGCGCAGCTGGTGATCGCGCTGGGCCTCGGCTTCGAGGCGCTGCTGGGCGACCGATGTCTTCTTGCCTTCCAGCTCCTTGAGCTGGGCCTCGAGCTCGGCGATGCGGTTGCGGTTCTGGAGGTAGCTCTGTTCGGCTGCGAGCGCCGCGTCCACGCTCACCGCGCGCAGCTGGTTGAGGCGGCGGTTCTCGGAAAGGCGCCGTTCGAGGACCGGATCCAGCGCCCTGGCCTCGCGGATCAGCTGCAGGACGTTGTCGTGCTGCTGGGCGATGGCGCGCAGGGTCTGCTCGGCGAAGGTCGCCTGAAGGGTCGCGATGGAGGCCTGCTGACGCTCCAGCTCGGCGACCCGGGCGCGGTGCTGCCTGAGCTGCTCGGCAAGCTCTGGCTGCTCGACGACGGCGAGCACGTCGCCCGCCTTCACCGCATCCCCCGGGCGCACCCGCAGCTCGCGGATCCGCCCGCCGCCGGTGGCCTGCAGGGACGCGACCTCGTGCGGCCGAACGATCACGCCTTTGGCGTTGACCGTCACCGGCAAGCGCCCGAAGACGCTCCACAGGACCAGCAGGATGATCCCGCCCCCCAGGCACGCGAGCGCGACCCAGCCCTTGGGGCCGACGACCTGCATCAGGAGATCCAGGCGCTCGGGCGACGACAGCCGCTCGAGCGCCTCCTTGCGGAACAGGCGCTGCTGGGCCGAGGACATCAGGCCCCCTTCATCCGCTTGAGGAGCCAGTCGAACCGGGCGCCGGCGAGCGCCGCCTTGTCCAGCACGCCCATGTCCAGCTCGTCCTCGTACTCGGTCTCTTGATCCATGGGGCCGCTCTGACCGTAGCCGAGGCGGCTGACGGTGCTGCGCAGGCGATCCGAAAGGAAGACCGTCAGCGCCCGGTGGAAGCGCGCCGAGAAGGCCATGTCCTGGGCGAGCTTGCGCTCGATCTCGCGGCGGGGCACCGAGAGCACCAGGCCGGGCTCCAGCGCCGTCACCGTGGCGCTCGGCGGGCGCTGATCCACCAGCGACATCTCGCCGACGATCTCGCCGCACCCGAGCTGGGCGACCTCCTTGCCCGAGAGGGCCGCGACCGAGACCCCGAAGCGGCCCTCGAGGATCACGTACACATGGTCGATGGCGCTGGCCTCCTTGATCAGCACCCGCCCCGGCGCGACGGCCTCGCGATCGCCGACCTCCACCAGCCAGTCCACGTCCGAATCGCTGAGTTCGCCGAGGATGAAGAGGACCTTCTTCACGATGTTTCCTTCCGAGTATGACCGGATAAGCAAGCCTTGACGACTATGACAGACGGTTCCTGTTTTCACAAGATAAAGTAAGGCGCTTACGAACCCCGCGCGTCTCGCCGAAGAAGTCCGCGTAGGGCGCCATCCAGCGCGTGGCGAAGGCCGCCATGGCCGGATGGTGGGCGGGAACGGTCCACATGCCCTGCGCGATCCCCAGGCCGTAGGCGCGCCGCATCACCTCGACATAGAGGGGCAGGATGCGCGCGCGGCGCTGCAGGGCAGGGTGGACGTAGCTGCAGGTGTAGCGCAGCACGTCGTCCAACAGGTGGGTGATGAGCCAGCCGACCACCTCGCCCCGGTGCCTCAGGGCCACGCTGGTGGGGCCGTGGCAGCCCTCCTCGAAATCGAAAGGGACGAGATCCGGGGCGATCCAGGCCGTCTCGGCCTGGCTGCGCAGGATCCCCTCGCGCTCGCTCGCGCTCACCTCGCCCCACGCCCCCACGGCGAAGCCGTCCGCGAGCGAAGCCCGCTGGACCCATGGCGCGCGAGCCATGGCGTCGTAATGGGCCCTCACCACCAGCATCCGGCTCTCGGGCGCCTCCCAGCCACCCCGCACGAGCAGGTGCTCGAGCGCGGGGATCGAGGGCTTTCCCGTCAGGTAGACGCCCGTCACCTCGCGCACCCCGGCACCGCTCAAGGCCTCCTCGAGACGCTCGAGCAGCGAGGAGGCGATGCCGCGCCCGCGATGGGCGCGGGGCACGTACAGGGAGCAAAGCTCGGCATGCTCGCCGCGCTCATCGCGCACCGCAAGCGCCAGGCCCGCCGGGATGCCCTCGACTTGAGCCGCGATCGCGACGGCCTCCGGCGCAAGCGGCGCAAGCAGCGGGCGAAAGGCAGGGAAGGTGAGCCCGGAATAGGCCGGCGCCGGCGCAGGACCCAGGCGAGCGTACTCGACCCCGCTCATCCTAGACCGAAACCGGCGCCTGCTCGATGGCCTGGGCCGGAATGCGGTTGAACAGGCGCACCATGTTGAAGAGCGCGATCGCGGTCAGGGCCGCCCCCAGGAAGAAGGCGATGCCCGGCAACTTCACCGGTGCCGACGGCGCGGTGAACTCGGCGAAGAGCTGGTTGGCCACGATGGGGCCCACGATGCCCGTGAGGCTCATGAGGCTGGTGAGAGCCCCCTGGACGGCACCCTGCTCGTCGGGGCCGACCTGCTTGGAGACCATGCCCTGCACCGCGGGCCCCGCGATGCCGGCGATGCTCGCCACCGCGACGATGGCGTACATCATCCAGCCCTGAGTCGCCAGGCCATAGGCGAGGAAGGCGACAGCGGCGAGGGCCAGCCCGAAGAGGATGGCGCGGCGCTCGCCGAGCCGGGGCAGCAGGACCCGGATGAGGCCCCCCTGGACCAGGGCCGCCGAGAGGCCCACCACCGCGAGCGAGATGCCGTTCTCGGTGGGCGACCAGTGGAAGCGGTAGGTCGTGAACAGGACCCAGTTGCTCTGCAGCCCGTTCTGGGCGAGGCCCTGCAGGATCATGGAGACCGCGAGGCCCATGACGATCGGGTGGCGTCGCAAGAGGGCGATCCACGCGACCGGGTTGGCCTGGGCCCAGGTGAAGGCGCGGCGGTTCTCGACGGCGTGGGACTCGGGGACCACGAAGAGGCCGTAGAGGAAGTTCAGCAAAGAGAGGCCGGCGGCCACGAAGAAGGGCATGCGCGGATCGAAGGCACCGAGGAAGCCCCCCAGCGCCGGCCCGATGATGAAGCCGAGGCCGAAGGCGGCCCCCAGCAGGCCGTAGTTCTGGGCCCGGGTCTCGGGGGAGCTCACGTCGGCGATGTAGGTCGAGGCGACCGTGAGGCTCGCGCCGCCCAGGCCCGACATGGTGCGGGCGACGAAGACCCAGGCGAGCGTCGGCGCCAGGCCGAGCGTCAGGTAGCTCAGAGCGGTCAGGAGCAGCGAGCCGAGCAGGATCGGCTTGCGGCCGTAGCGGTCCGAGAGCGCGCCGAGCATGGGCGAGAACAGGAACTGCATCGCGGTATAGCAGGCCGCCAACCCCCCGAAGTAGCGCGACGCCGTGGAGAGGTCCCCGCCCAGGAAGCTCGCCACCAGCTGCGGCATGATGGGGATGATCAGCCCGATCCCCATGATATCGAGCAGCACGGTGATGAAGATGAAGATGAGGCCCGCGCGCTTCGCGGGAGCAGGTGCCTGTGCGTCCATGACCGTCCTTTACTTACCTCGACGCGCCCAACTAACCGACAAGGGCCGGATCTTCTACATAACCGTTCTTCGGGCATTCAGGCAAGTGGAGTTCCCAACGCACCAAGAGCAAGTTAAAATGGATTTAACCTACAATAAATAAAGCCCACCCCCCTCTCAGCTCGAAAGCGATGCCATGACGAAAAAGCTGCTCGCCCTTCTCCCCCTGTTGCTCGCCGGCTGCGGCCTGGCGGGTGCCGGTGGCCCCCTCTCCCAGACGGGCACCGGTGCGCTCAAGGCCAAGCAGGTCGTCGACTTCGAGGCGCTCTACCCCCTCTCGGCCGGCAGCGAATGGCGCTACAGCACCCTCCAGCGCAACGGCGACGGCCCCGAACGCCCCGGCCAGGAGCAGCGCATGACCGTCGTCGAGAGCAACACCGAGGCGGGTGTGACCACCGCGGTCGTGGAGCGCTTCTACGGCGATCGCCAGTCGCCGACGACCCTGGCGGTGCGCTCGGCCACGGGGGTGGTGCTCTCGCGCTACGGCCAGCCGGAGCTCGGCTCGCTGAGCGTCATGAAGTTCCCCCTCGCCGCGGGCGCCAGGTGGGGAGGCCGGATCAAGCCCAACGTCACCGAGACGGTCGCCTACGAGGGCACCGCGTCGGTGACCGTGCCCGCGGGGACCTTCGTCGCCCAGCGCCTCACCCACTACCTGCAGTACCCCGCCGGCAACGTGGACCGGCTGGACTACTGGTACGCCCCGGGCGTCGGGATGGTCAAGGCCGTGGAGGGCCTGACCATCGATCTCGGGCAGGGCCCCAAGCTCAACCAGGTGACCGCCGAGCTCACCTCCTTCAAGCCCGGCACGGCGCGAAGGAAGTAAAAGGCGTTTTCGGCGTAGCGTCGCCGAGCGTTTCGGAGCTTTAATGGGGATCGCCCGACCGGGAGGTCCCCATGTCCGACTCAAGCGCCCCCTTCTGGAGCCCGCTGCGCCACTCCATCTTCCGCCTGCTGTGGATCGCCTCGTTCGCCTCGAACGTGGGCGCCCTGATGCAGAGCGTCGGGGCCTCGTGGCTCATGACGAGCCTCTCGCCCTCCAAGACCGCCCTGGTCCAGACGGCGGTCAACTTGCCGACCTTCCTGCTCGCGCTGCCCGCCGGTGCCCTCGCCGACGTGCTCGACCGCCGCAAGCTGCTCCTGGCCACCCAGTTCTGGATGCTCGTCGTCGCGACCCTGCTCGGGATCATGACCGTGGCCGGGAGCATGACGAGCGGGCTGCTCCTGGCCTTCACCTTCGCGCTGGGGCTCGGGGCCGCCCTCAACGGGCCCGCATGGCAGGCGATCATCCCTGAGCTGGTCCCGCGCAACGAGCTCGGCGCGGCGGTCGCGCTCAACAGCGCGGGCTTCAACCTCGCGCGGTCGGTGGGGCCCGCCCTCGGGGGGGTGGTCGTCGCCGTCGCGGGGCCCGGCTTCACCTTCCTGCTGAACGCCGCCTCCTTCCTGGGGGTGCTGTACGTCCTCTTCGCCTGGCAGCGGCGGCCCGAGCCGAGCGTGCTTCCTGCCGAGAGGGTCTGGGGGGCCATGGCGGCGGGGGTGCGCTACGTGCGTCACTCACCGGCCATCCAGGCGGTGCTGCTGCGCAACGGCACGTTCGTGCTCGGGGCGAGCGCGCTCTGGGCCCTGCTGCCGCTCATCGCCCGCTTCGAGCTCCGGCTCGGGCCGAGCGGCTACGGGATCCTGCTCGGCTGCATCGGGGGCGGCGCGGTGCTCGGGGCGACCGTGATGCCGCGACTCAAGCGCGCCCTCCCGAGCTCCCTCACGCTGATCCTCGCCCCCGCGCTCTACGCGCTGGGCATGAGCGTACCGGCATGGACGGGCAACTTCTGGGCGGTGTGCGGGGGCATGCTGGGATCAGGGGTCGGCTGGCTGGTCTTCCTGTCGCTCTGCAACACGGCGATCCAGGTCTCGGTGCCCGCCTGGGTCCGGGGCCGGGCACTCGCGGTCAACCTGCTCGCCGTCTTCGGCAGCCTGGCCCTGGGCAGCGCGGTGTGGGGGGCCCTCGCCGAGCGCTGGGGCCTGGCGGCGACCCTGTGGGGCGCGTGCCTCTGGATCGTCGCCATGGTCGCTTTGACCCACCGCTTCGAGATCCCCACCGGCGAGGGGCTCGACCTCGAACCCGCGCGCCACTGGCAGCACCCGGTCGTTGCCCACGACGTGGCCCTCGAGCACGGCCCGGTCTTCGTCTTCGTCGAGTACCGGATCGACCCGACCGAGACCGAGGCCTTCGCCGAGGCCATGGCCGCCCTGCGCCGGATCCGGCTTCGGGACGGGGCAATTCGCTGGAACCTCTTCAAAGACACGGCGGATCCGGGTAGGATGGTCGAGTCCTTCGTCCTGGAGTCCTGGGTCGAGCACCTGCGTCAGCACGAGCGAGTCACCGTGAGCGATCGTGCCGTCGAGGAACGGGCAAGAACCTTCCACCGGGGCCCCTTGCCGCCCGCCGTCTCTCACTTCATCGCCGAACCCCCTCCGACCAGAGCCTGAGCCCAATGCCCATCAAGATCGTCTCCCACAAGGACCTCACCTGGTACGACATCTCGCACCCGACCCGCCACGACATCGACTGGCTGGAGGAGAACTTCTCCTTCCACCCACTCGACTTCGAGGACGTGGTCTCGCGCCTGCAGCGGCCCAAGCTCGACGAGTACGACGATTACCTGTTCGTCGTCCTTCACTTCCCGGTCTTCGACAAGCAGCAGCAGGTGACCCAGCCGGCCGAGATCGACATCTTCGTCGGCGAGGGCTTCCTCATCACCATCCACGTCAGCAAGATCTGGCCGCTCGAGCGCTTCTTCGAGGCCTGCGAGGGCTCCGAGAAGGTCCGCGAGGACGACATGGGGCTGGGATCGGGCCATCTGCTCTACCGCGTGATGGACAAGCTGGTCGACAACTTCTTCCCCATCGCCTACAAGATCGAGCGCAACGTGCAGGCCATCGAGGATGAGATCTTCGAGCAGTCGGGCCGCGAGACCGTCGAGAAGATCTCGCTCTTGCGCCGCGACATCATCGCCTACCGCCGCATCGTCAAGCCGCTCATCCCCGTGATCTCGCGCCTCGAGTACGTCAAGAGCCGCCTCATCGGCGAGGAGCTCGAGCTGTACTTCTCGGACATCGGCGACGCGCTCGCGCGCCTCTGGGACATGCTCGAGGACCAGAAGGGCATCATCGAGTCGCTCAACGACACCTACGACTCGCTGACCACCCACCGCACCAACGAGGTGATCCGCGCCCTGACCGTCATCTCGGTCATCATGCTGCCCCTGACCCTGCTGTCGGGCATCTACGGCATGAACGTCCACCTGCCCATCGGCGACTGGCCCTTCGCCTTCGAGGCGGTCATCGGCATGATGGTCCTCCTGGCCACCCTGATGGTCGGCTTCTTCCGCCACAAGAAGTGGATCTAAGCGGGGATCCCCGCCCGAAACCCTTCCCACGAGAGGGCCAGGGGATTTGACAAAGGCCCCGGCCTCCGCTAAGCTACTAAGAGTTGAGAACTATTCTCAATTGCAGGTGCCGGATTCTCGATGGGAAGGTCGCCATGGTCGCCAAGCTCAGCCAGCTCGCCCCGGGTCAAAGCGCGCGGATCGTCTCGGTCGGAGGCTGCGGCCCCACCCGCCGCCGGATGCTCGATCTGGGCCTGGTGGCGGGCACCGATATCTCGGCGGTGCGCACCGCGCCGCTCAACGATCCGGTCGAGTACGCGGTCCGCGGGTACCACCTGGCCATGCGGCGGCGCGACGCCGAGGCCATCGCCGTGGAGCTCTTGTAGAACGTGGCCGTGACCTCCGAAATACCCCAGGCCGCCAAGCCCCTCGCCACCGTCGCGCTGGCGGGCAACCCCAACGTCGGCAAGAGCACCCTCTTCAACGCCCTGACCGGCATGCACCAGCACGTGGGCAACTGGTCGGGCAAGACCGTCGCGCGCATGGAGGGCACCCACCGGATCGCGGATCGCACCCTTCGCATCATCGACCTGCCCGGCACCTACAGCCTCAGCGCCCTCTCCCCCGAGGAGCTCATCGCCCGCGAGTTCATCGCCCAGGAGCGCCCCGACGTGGTCGTCAACCTGGTGGATGCCGCCAACCTCGAGCGCAACCTGTACCTGACGCTCCAGCTCCTGGAGCTGACCGACAAGGTGGTGGTGGTCCTCAACCTGATGGACATCGCCGAGGCCAAGGGGATCGCCATCGACATCGCGGCCCTGGAGGCCCGCCTTGGCGTGCCGGTCGTGCCCATGGTGGCCGAGCGCCGGACGGGCAAGGACGAGACCATCTCGATCGTCCAGCGCCTGCTCGATGGCGAATACCCCACGCGCCCCTTGCGCGCCACCCTTCCGCGCCCCGTCGCCGAGGCGATCGCCCAGGTCGCCGCCAGGCTCGATCCCTCCGCCCTCGGCGGCTTCGACCCCCAGTGGTTCGCGCGCAAGCTGCTCGAGGGCGACGCGGCAATCGGCGAGCTGGCGGCCAGCCGCCCCTCGCTCGCCGACGCCGCCTCGCTCGCCGAGCGCCTGCGGCGCACCCCCGAGCTCGAGGACCTGGAGGCCGAGGTGATCGGCGCCCAGTATGGCCTCCTGGCCGAGGTCATGGCCGAGGTCGTCACCCGCAGCACCGGCGCCGAGGACTGGACCGACCGCATCGACCGGGTGGTGACCCACCGCCTGTGGGGCCTGCCCATCACGGTGCTGGTCTTCGGGCTCATGTTCTTCATCACCTTCTCGCTGGCGACGCCCATCAACGACTGGTTCGGCGGGATCCTCGACCAGGGCGGCGGCCTCATCCGTGGCTTCCTCACGGCGATGGGCGCCCCGAGCGTCGCCGGCGACTTCGCCGTGGACGGCCTGTGGGCGGGCTTCGCGACCGTGGCGGGCTTCTTTCCGGTCATCGCCATCTTCTTCACCCTCTTCGCCATCCTGGAGGACTCGGGCTACCTCGCCCGCGCCGCCTTCGTGGTCGATCGCCTCATGGGCTCCTTCGGCCTGCACGGCCGCAGCTTCCTTCCCCTGCTGATGGGCTTCGGCTGCAACGTGCCCGCGGTCATGGCCGCCCGCATCGTGGACAACCGCGCCGACCGGCTTCTGACCATCCTGGTCAACCCCCTCATGCTCTGCCAGGCGCGCCTGGTGCTGTTCGTCTTCTTCGTGGGGACCTTCTTCACCGGCCTCAAGGCGACGCTCGCCATGCTCTCGCTCTACGTCATCAGCGTGGGGCTGGTGCTCCTCATCAGCCTGGCCTTCAAGAAGACCCTGTTCCCCGGCGAGCCCTCGCCCTTCATCATGGAGCTGCCCCCCTACCACCGCCCCATCGCGCGCAACGTGCTCGCCCACGCCTGGCGCTCGGCCGGAGGATTCCTGCGCCGCGCCGCCGGCCAGATCACCCTGATGACCGGCGCCATCTGGATCTTCACCCACGTTCCCGCGGGCACCATCGAGCAGTCGATCGCGGGCATCGTGGGCCACGCCCTGGCCCCTATCGGGGTGCCCATGGGCTTCGACTGGCGCCTCCTGGTCAGCCTGGTCGGCGGCTTCCTCGCCAAGGAAGGCGCGCTCGCCTCGCTCGCCGTCATCTACGGGGTGGGGGAGGACGGCCTGGGCGGCGTGCTGCGGCAGAACCTGTCGCCGCTCGCGGCCTACGCGTTCATGGTCGTGAGCCTGGTCTACATCCCCTGCTACTCGACCCTGGTCGCCATCTGGCGCGAGACCCTCAGCGTGAAGTGGACCGCCTTCTCGGCCACCTACGGCCTCGTGCTCGCCTTCGTGCTCGGCACGCTCATCTACCAGGTGGGGCGCCTGCTGGGGCTCGGCTAGCATGCTAAAGGAGCTGCTCGGAGCCATTCGCAACGCCCCGACCTCCTCGAACCTCGAGCTGAGGATCATGCTGGGGCTGAGCCGCGAAACCTACGAGCAGCTCCTCGCTCACCTGATCCGCATGGGCTACGTCGAGGCGCAGGCCCTCGAGGTTGCCGACGCCTCGTGCGCCTCGGGGAGCTGCGCCTCTTGCCCCATCGCATGCCAGAGCAGCCCGGCCATGGGCCCGCGGAACCTGGTGGTCACCGCCAAGGGCGATCGCTACCTCGCAAAACCATCTCCTTGACACAATACTCAAAAGATAATATTTATATCAAAACAACATCAGAAAAATAGGAGGTAACCCATGGCGAAGCCTCGTCGTCTCCTCCTGCCCGTCTTGCTCATGCTGCAAGCGCTCAGCGGCTGCCTGTCCATCCCCGGTGGCACGTCGCAGCCCGTCGCCTCCGCGCCGGGTTCGGGATCATCCTCCCAGGGGCCCGCGCCGACCTCCATGGTCAGCGCCTGGCGCTTCAAGCCCACCCCCCAGGACGAGCCCCGCGGCGTCTGCACGGCCTCCGGCAGCGCGGAGATCTACTTCACCACGCGCTACGGCGTCACCGTCCTGAAGCCGAACGGCGCCTCGCGGGGCTACGTCGAGGCGCGGCGCCTCGACGGCCACCGCTTCGCGATCGGCGCGCCGCTCGCCAGCCCGGACGGTGGTTCGATCTTCTTCAGCGACTGGCAGCAACTCGTCTACCTGGGCCTCTTCTCGCTCGACACCGGCTCGCGCGACCTCACCAAGGTGCCCTTCGACCAGGACAGCCCCATCGCGGTCGATGCCCACATCGGCATCACCGCCCAGGCGGCCCTCTCGAAGGACGGCTCGCGCGTCTACCTGCCGAGCGGAGATCTCTACGTCTACGATCTCAAGACCGGCAAGCGCGCGGAGCGTCACGACATGGGGGGGCAGGCCAGGCAGATCGCGCGCCTCGATGACGAGCGCTTCCTGGTCAACCTGACCCAGGAAGGCGACGTCCGGGGCTCGCTCGCCATGTTCCGCGCCTCGGGCGACACCGGCGAGATCGTGGACTACCCCCATCCGATCCACGCGATCGCCGCGCGGCAGGACTGGGCCGTGGGGATCGCCAAGCTCTCCGACGACACCTTCCAGCTGGTCGAGGTGCAGGCCACCGCGGGCGACTCGCTCGCGTTCAAGGCCGGCCCCACCTTCGCCCTCACCGGCGACAACGAAGCGCTCGAACTGAGCCTGGCCATGCGCCCGGCCAAGCAACAAGTGGCGATCGGCCGCACCGGGCCCTACCCCTACGGCGAGACCAAGCTCGTCGACGCGAAGGACGGGGCGATCGCGACGGCCGATACCAGGGACGTCGCCGGCCTCGCCTTCTCGCCGGATGGTCAGGCCCTCTACGTCGCGCACACCCTGTATCCGACCATCAGTTGCCTCGAGGCGTTCATCGTGCCCTGAGGCCGGGTATATGATCGCTTGCCTACCGTTTTTCCCACTGAGGCACGCGAATGCTCACGATCGTGGTCTGCTCCCCATCGGCCATCCTGCGGCGGAACCTCACCGCCAGCCTCGATCGCCATGGCCACCGCGTGCTGAACACCGACAGCAGCATCTCGCTGGTCTCGGCCTGCCTGACCCGCAAGGTGGATCTGGCGCTGGTGGACTCGGACCTGGAATACCTCTCGACCATCGACGCGATCCGGTGCCTCAAGTGCACCCCGGCCACCCACCACATCCCCCTGGTCGCCATGGTCCACGATTCGTCCCAGCTTTCGGCGTTCATCAAGGCCGGCGCGAGTCATGCCATCACCAAGCCCGTCGAGATCGCGAAGCTCATCAGCTGGGTCGAGCACCAGCAGCTCAAGCACGCCCGCGCCTGAACCAAGCTCGCTCAGTTCGTGAAGACCTGGGTCTTGTAGGCCCGCTCCTGAGGTATGGCCTCAGTTCGTGAACACCTGAGTGTAGAAGATCGCCCCGTCCGACGAACGCTTGTAGGTACCCACCCCGATGCGCCCGTAGCGCGTGTTGAGGATGTTCGCCTTGTGGCCCGAGCTGTTCATCCAGGCCGTCATCACCTGCTGGGGCGACTGGGAGATCGGGTAGCTGTTGTAGGCGATGTTCTCGCCGGCGGTCGTGTACGAGAAGCCCATCTCCTTGAGCATGTCGAAGACCTTCTTGCCGTCGGGCGTGACGTGGTCGAAGTAGTTGCGCTTGACCATGTCCTCGCTGCGGCTGCGCGCCAGCGCGTTGAGGGTGGGATCCGAGACCAGGGCCCTGGCCCCCACCTTGGCGCGCTCGGCGTTGGTCTGCTGGAAGACGATCCCCTCGGCTCCTGCAAGATCGCTCGCCGGCGCCACCGGCGTCGCGACGGGCGCCGGAGTGGCGATAGGAGCAGGGGTATTGCCGGGCTGCGGGATGGGCGTCACCACGGGTGCCGGCGTCCGGCCGGGAGTGGGCCTGCCGGCCTCGACGCCGCCCGAGCCGCCGCCGAGGTTGGCGGGGTTCGTCGTGATGCTCGGGGTCATGGCCTCGGGGATCATGCCGAGCGGAACGCTCGCGCAGCCCGTCACCAGCAAGAGTCCCCCCACCGCAACCTGGTTGAATAGACGCACCAAAGGAAACCTCCTGTCTGTACGTCAGTCAGGATAATTCTCGGATGCGAACGGGGGATGAGCGCCCGATGACGCCGGGATGAAGAAGGAATGAGCGATCGACTAGGTCCGCGCGCCGGTGAAGAGGCGCAGCTTGCCTTCAGCGATGCCCTGGGCGTCCGGCACGATGCGGGTCAGCTCGTAGCTCGCGCTCAGGCCCTTGAGGGCCACCTCGAAGCGCTCGACCCTGCCCTGGGACAGCTCGGCGAGCAGGCCCTGCGCGCCGGGGTCCGAGAGGACCGAGGGCGAGAGAACCACGTCGTCTCCTGCCGCCTCGTTCTGGACCCGGGCGGCCATGTTGACGGTGGTCCCGAAGTAATCCAGCCGGTCGTTGAGGTTGACCGCGATGCACGGCCCCACGTGGGCCCCCAGCTTCACGACGATGGGGGCCGCCTTCTCGGGGTGGGTCGCGTTGTAGCGCGCGACCGACGCCTGGATCTCGAAGGCGGCGCGCACGCAGTCCGCCACGTCGTAGAACGAAGCCATGACAGCGTCGCCAACGGTCTTGACCACCGAGCCGTTGTTGGCGGCGATCGCCTCCTCCAGGATCCGGAAGTGGGCCTGCACCAGCGAGAAGGCGGTGGCATCCCCCAGCTGCTCGTACATGGCCGTGGAGCTCTTGAGGTCGGTGAACATGATGGCGACCCGGGCCACGCCGAGCTCGAGCCCCGGGGCGAGGACCTCGGCCGAGAACAGGCTTCGGAACTCCTGGAGGGTGCTCACGTAGGCGCCGGTGACCACGTCGTCCGCCCAGGCGGTGCGCTCGAGGCAGACCTGCACCGGCTCGTCGGTCTCGAGGCGCAAGCGCAGGACGGCGTGGTCCTGGTCCAACGTCAAGGGGGCGAAGCCCTCCGGGGTGATCCTGACGAGCTGCGTGGCGCCGGGATCGCTGGCCTCGTCGCACAGGACGACGCTCAGCTGGTTGGGCACCTGGGGGCTGCGCAGGCGGTACGCGCCGGGAGGCAGCGCGAGCGTCACCTCCCGGGGAACGCCGGGCTCCAGCAGGGCCTGGAAGACCACGTGAGGCATCCAGGCCGGCCCCCCCATACAGAAGAACTTGCGCTCGACCTTGCGCAGGCCCGGGCTGGGACGGAAGCTCAGCTCGACCGACTGACCGAAGTCCGCGTCGATGCGGACGTTGCAGGCGTCGCAGTGGGACTGGGCGTTGAGCTGCGAGAGGGTGGAGACGCGCTCGCGCGGGCCGCGACAGGCGGGGCACAGGAGGTCCCACGTGAGTTCGAGCAGGCCCAATCGGGTGGCGTGCAGGAAGAGCTTGAGCACCTCGCGCCGCTCGACGCCCCACTCCTTGGCGAGGGCGAAGGGGCGCAGCTTGTCGAGCGCGGACTCCGGGCCGGTCAGGACGTAGGCCACCAGGCGCTCGACCAGTGGGCGTTCAAAGCCGAGGCCCGCAAGCTCGGCGGCGATCGCCTGTCCCCGATCCGTCTGGAGGTCGGTGGGCGTTGCAGCGGGCAAGAGGCGCTCCAGCGGGCGATCCCCGCGCAGGACCTCGGCGAGGATGCCCATGGCCCTTTCGAACTGGCGCAAGGCCTCGCTGGTGTAGACGCGTGCAAGGGGCTTGATCAAGGCATGACGCGGGGAACAGGCGACGGCGATGACCACCCGGGTGCCGGCGCCGTCGGGCTCGAGCGTCACCTCGAGGCCGAACTCCCGGAAGGGCCCGCCGCGGAACGCTCGCCGCACGCTGAAGCCCTTGCCCTCGATCCACTGATAGGGCGAATCGTCCCACGTGAAGGAGAGGGGGCCCACCATGCCGCAGGCATGACGCCTGAGGCCGCCACGGGGGTTGGGCGTGAAGGCGTAGCGCACCGCAGGCAGGCCCATGATCTGGTTGATCAGGTCGGTGTTGGAGAGCAGCGGCCAGACGCGCTCGATCGGGGCGTCGAAGCGGCATGAAAGCCGCTGGAACAAGGCATCGAGTTGCGGTCGGTTCAAGGCGAAGCCCCCTTTGCTGGATCCTGCTGCTTGAACCAACTTACCTCGCCCGGCCCGGGTCTAATCTAGCGACCGTTCCTGGCGACCTGCACCATGGACAGGATCACCGGCCGGCGACGGACCCGCTCGTACAGGAACTTCCCGAGGTCCTCGCTGATGGCCGTCCGCAGGGCGCTCGAGGCGGTCCGCCCCTCGCTGCGGCAGCGCTCCAGCGCGCCGACCACGGCCTCCTTGGCCTCGTCGGCCATGGCGTCAAGCTCGGCGGCGAAGAGGAAGCCCTGGCTCAGCAGTTCGGGCCCGTCCACCAGGTAGCCGTCCTCGTCCACCGTGACGACGGTCGAGACGACGCCCTCCTGGCCGAGCTTCTGGCGATCGCGCATGACCGTGGCGCCCAGGCCCGTGATGCGGCCGCCGTCGACGAGCACCGGCTCGGCGTTGAACTGGCCGACCACCTTGCCGCGCTCTTGATCGAAGGCGATGATGTCGCCGTTCTCGAGGATGAAGACGTGATCGGCCGGCACCCCGGTCGCGATGGCCAGCTCGCCGTGCTTGGTGAGCTGGCGGGTCTCGCCGTGGATGGGGATGAAGTACCTGGGCTTGGTCAGCACCAGCATCAGGCCCAGCTCCTCGCGGCTGGCGTGGCCCGAGACGTGCTTGAGGGCGCCGGGCGCGTTGGAGCGGTTGGTGTCGTAGACGACCCGCGCGCCGCGCTGGAAGAGGGTGTTGATGACGCGGCTGACGGCGCGCTCGTTGCCCGGGATGGGGATGGCCGAGAGGATGATGGTGTCGCCCGCGATCACGCTGATGTGCTTGTGGGCGTGCTGGGCGATGCGGGTCAGGCCGCTGGTGGGCTCGCCCTGCGAGCCCGTGCTGATGAGGCAGACCTCCTCGTGAGGCAGGGCGTTGATCTTGTCGATGGGCAGGATCAGGTCGTCGGGCACGTTGAGGAAGCCGTGCTTCTTGGCGTGCTCGGCCATCTTCTGGAGCGAGCGGCCGATGAGCGCGACCTTGCGGTTGTACTTCATGGCCAGCGAGCAGATGGACTGCACCCGGTGGACGCTCGAGGCGAAGGTCGCCACGATCACCCGGTTCTTGGCGGTGGCGAAGGAGGCGTCGAGGCCCAGCTCGACCAGGCGCTCGCTGGGGGTGAAGCCCTCGCGGGTGGCGTTGGTCGAGTCCGACATGAGGACCAGGACCCCCTCCTCGCCCATCTGGGCGAAGCGGTGGAAGTCGAAGAACTGCCCGTCGACGGGCGTCTGGTCCATCTTGAAGTCGCCGGTGTAGATGAGGGTGCCGGCCGCCGTGTGGACGGCGATCGCGCAGGCGTCGGGGATGGAGTGGGTGACCCGCACGAACTCGACGGTGCAGCCGCCGGCCGCGAGGCGATCGCGCGGGTGGACCACCTGCATGGGGACCTTGCCGCGCAGGGTGGGGTGCTCCTTGAGCTTGGCCTCGATGATGCTCGAGGTCAAGGGCGTGGCGTAGACCGTGGGCATCGGATCGAGCAGCTTCAGCAGATAGGGCAGGCCGCCGATGTGGTCCTCGTGGCCGTGGGAGATGTAGATCCCGCGCAGCTTGTCCTGGTGCTTGACCACGTAGGAGTAGTCGGGCAGGACGTAGTCGATGCCGTACATCTCCTCGCTGGGGAAGGCGAAACCGCAGTCCAAGACGATGAGGTCGTCGTCGGTCTCGACGGCCCACATGTTCTTGCCGATCTCGCCAAGCCCGCCGAGCGGCAGAACGCGGACGTTAGGGTGAGTCAATTTAAGCCTCCACGGGCTCCTTGATCAGTCGGAGCTCCTTGAGGATCGCCTCGACCCGCGCATGCTCGGCATCGGTGACCTCGACCAAGGGCAAGCGAACGCCGCCCGTCTCGAGGCCGACCATCTTGAGGGCGTCCTTGACCGGCGCCGGCGAGGGGGCGATGAACAATCCGTTGAACAGTTCCCAGAGTTTGAAGTGCAGGTCCCGCGCCGCCTGCCACCGGCCCTCGACGCAGGCGTCCACCAGCGCGTGGACCTCGCTGCCTGCGACGTGGGTCGCCACCGAGATCACGCCGTAGCCGCCGATGCTCATGTAGGGCAGGGTGAGGCTGTCGTTGCCCGAGTAGAGCAGGAAGCTCTCGGGGGTGACCTTGCGGAAGTCGCTCGCAACGTCCAGCGACGCCGACGAATCCTTGAGCCCCACGATGTTGGGGATCTGGCAGAGACGCGCCAGGGTCTCGGGGGCGATGGAGACGCCGGTGCGCGGCGGATGGTTGTAGAGGATGATGGGCAGGCAGGTGCTCTCGGCGACCGCCTTGAAGTGACGGTAGAGGCCCTCCTGGTTGGGCTTGTTGTAGTAGGGCGCGATGAGCAGGATGCCGTCCACCCCGATCGCCTCGGCCTCGCGGGTCAGGGCGATGGTCGAAGCCGTGTCGTTGGAGCCGGTGCCCGCCACCACGCTGCCCGAGCTGCCGACCGCCTCGACGGCACACCGGTACATCTCGAGCTTCTCGTCGTGGGTGAGGGTGGGCGACTCGCCGGTGGTGCCGACGACGACCAGGCCGTCCGATCCGTTCTCGACCAGGTGGCGCGCCAGGCGCTTGGCCATCGGCATGTCGACCTTGCCCTCGTCGTCGAAGGGGGTGACCATCGCGGTGAGGACGCGGCCGAGCTGTTTCATCGTGGAGGACTCCTTCTGTGCAGCCGTATCGTGGGCCTGGCGCCATTTTCTCACGTTTCGGGCCAAGCGTCTATTGGCCAAGCGCCCCGCGCGTCGGGCTTCAGACGATTTCCTTGACGATGGCGATCACGTGGGGAATGCCGTCCAGGTGGGCGACCTTGACCACCACCTCCAGGTCCACCCAGACCCCGCTCTTGTGGGTGAGCAAGGTGCTGTAGTGGTCCTGGACCGTCTCGCCGCGCAGGCGCTCCTGCATGCGCTGCATGAGCTTGGTGCGCTCGACCTCGGGGACCATCCCGAAGAAAGAGGGCAGCGCGAGCAGCTCCTCGAAGGAGTAGCCGCTCAGCTTGGCGAAGGCCTCGTTGACGTAGCGGATCTGCGAGCCGTCGGTGATGACCACCCCGTAGCCCAGGTCGTCGTGGGCCTTCAGGATGGCGATGATCAGGTCGTTCAGGCGACGGATCTCGGCCTGGGCGTAGTCCAGGTCGGCATGGGCGGAGGGCGTGCAGGTCTCGGTCACTTCCATGGCATGTCCTTCCTTCGGTTCACTGGCTGGGTATTAGCTGGAGACCTTTTTTCCAAGCAGGTTCTGAGCGTGCAGGCTCTCGGCGATGAGGACGGCGTTCAGGGCGGCCCCCCGGCGAAGATTGTCTCCGACCACCCACAGGTTGACGGCGTTGGGGTGCGAGACGTCGGCGCGGATCCGCCCCACCAGCACGTCGTCGACCCCCGCCGCGTCCGTGGGCTGCGGGTAGGTGCTGGTCGAAGGGTCATCCGAGATCCGCACGCCTGGAGCCAACGCGATCGCCGCGCGCACCTCCTCGGGCGAGACCGCCCGGTCGAACTCCACGTTCACCGACTCGCTGTGGCCCACCGCGACCGGCACCCGGACGCAGGTCCCCGAGATGCGGAAGTCCGGGGCCTCGAAGATCTTGCGGGTCTCGTGGGTGAACTTCATCTCTTCCTTGGTGTAGCCGTTGTCCTGGAAGACGTCGATGTGCGGGATGAGGTTGAAGGCGATGGGCTTGTTGAGGGCCTTGGGCGCTAGGGTGTCGCCTTCGAGGCGGGCCCCGGTCTGGGAGTACAGCTCGTCCACGGCCTCCTTGCCGGCGCCCGAGACGGACTGGAAGGTGGTGACGACCACCCGCTCGATCCTGGCCACCGAACGCAGCGGCGCGAGCGCCATCAGGAGGATGGCCGTCGAGCAGTTGGGGTTGGCGATGATGCCGCTGTGACGCCACAGGGCGTGGGCGTTGATCTCGGGGATGACCAGGGGCACGTCGTCGTGCAGCCGGAACTCGGAGGTGTTGTCGACCACCACCGCGCCTCGCTTGACCGCTTCGGGGGCGAGCGTTCGGCTGACCGAGCCTCCCGCCGAGGCCAGGACCAGGTCGACGCCCTCGAAGGCCTCGGGGGTCGCGAGCTCGACCGGGAACTCCCGGCCCAGGCAGCTCACGGTGGATCCCGCGGTGCGGCTCGAAGCCAGCAGCTTGATCGAGGCGGCCGGGAAGTCGCGCTCGAGAAGGGTCCTGAGCATCTCCTGGCCGACCATGCCCGTGGCGCCAAGAATCGCCACCGAATATCCGTTCATGTCTTCCCCCTAAAGCAGGTTCTCGAGGCCGTAGACCAGTCCCTTGAGCTCCGGCGCCTTGCGGATCGCGAGCATCACCCCCGGCATGAAGCTCTCGCGCGTCAGCGAGTCGTGCCGGATGGTCAGGGTCTGACCCACCCCGCCGAAGATGACTTCCTGATGCGCCACCAGGCCCGGCAGGCGCACGCTGTGGATGTGGATGCCCCCGAAATCCGCGCCGCGCGCGCCCACGAGCTTCTCGGTCTCGGGCGCGTCGTCCAGGCCGAAGGCGTCGCGCTCGTCGCGCATCATCTGGGCCGTCTTGATGGCCGTGCCCGAGGGGGCGTCGGCCTTGCGGTTGTGGTGCAGCTCGATGATCTCGGCGTTGCCGAAGTAGCGCGCGGCCTGCTGGGCGAACTTCATCAGGAGGATGGCCCCGATGGCGAAGTTGGGCGCGACCAGGAGGCCCAGGCCGCGGGCCTGGGCCGCGTCGTCCAGGTCCTGCAGATCGCTGGTGCTCATGCCGGTGGTACCGACGACCGGGCGCATGCCCATCGAGAGGGCCCGCATGGCGTTGGCCTTGACCACCGAGGGGGTGGTGAAGTCCACCAGCACGTCGGGCCGGGCCTCGGACAGGTCCTCGATCGAGGCCACGCAGGCGACGTGCATGGGCGTTCCCGCCGCGATCGTCCCGATGTCCTCACCCTCGCGGTTGGGGTCCACCGCCCCGACCAGCTCCATGTCGTCCTGGAGGGCGACGGTGCGCACCGTCTCCAGGCCCATCTTGCCAGCGGCGCCCGCGATCGCCACCCTGATTCGCTGCTGCATGTGTGAAAAGCTCCTAGATGCCCGAGGATCCCCAGCCCGTCGTCCGCCGCGTCGCCGCGACCGACTCCACCTCCTCGAAGCGAGGCTCGGTGTAGCGCTCGACGCACAGCTGGGCGATGCGATCGCCCGGGGTCACGTGGTAGTCGTCGTCCGAGAAGTTGTAGAGCAGCACCCCCACCGCGTGGCGGTAAGAGTTGTCGATGAGGCCCGCCCCGGCCTCGATGCCGTGCTTGAGCGAGAGGCCCGAGCGCGAGTGGACGCGCGCCCGAAAGCCCGGCGGCAGCTCCAGGGCGATGTCGGTCGGCACCATGGCCCGCCCGCGGGCCGGCACCCGCACCGAGGCCGCAGCGAAGAGGTCCGCGGCCACATCCCCCGCCTGGCTCACCCGAGGGGCGATCGCGGCCTCGGAGAGGCGCTGGAAGCGAACGCTCACGCCATCAGGGGTCATGCGGCGAACTCCGGCAGCTTGATCCTACGCACGGGCCCCACGACCGTCGCCGTCAGGGTCCGGGGGTCGAAGAGCTGGCGCGCGACCCGCTCCAGGTCCTTGAGGGTGACCTTTTCGATCTCGGCGAGGACCTCCTCGGGAGGCACCAGCCGCCCGAAGCACAGCTCATTGCGGGCCATGCGGCTCATTCGGTTGCGCGGGGACTCCATGCTGAGCAGCATGCCGCCCTTGAGCTGCTCCTTGGCGCGCATCAGCTCGGACTCGGCGATGTCCCCGCCCTTGGCCTTGTCGAGCTCGGCCAGGGAGAGGCGCAGGACCTCGTCAAGCTGCTTGGGCGAGCAGCCGGCGTAGATCCCGAACACCCCGGCATCCTCGTACATGACCTCGTAGCTGGAGATGGAGTAGGCCATCCCGCGCTTCTCGCGGATCTCCTGGAAGAGGCGCGAGCTCATGCCCCCTCCCAGGATGGCGTCGAGCAGGGTCACGGCGTAGCGATCGGGGTTCGCGATCGAGACCCCCTCGGTGCCGAGGCAGACGTGGACCTGCTCGATGTCCTTGTACTTGACCTTGACCGCGGAGTTGGCGATGGGCGGGGCCACGTCGAGGCGGGTGGGCGGGCGCTCGAGCCTGCCCACGGTGCTTGCGAGCTGATCCAGAACGGCCTCGGGGTGGATGTTGCCCGCGACCGAGACCACGAGGCGATCGGGGGTGTAGAAGCGATCCATGTAGGTGAGGACCTGGTCGCGGTCCGCCCCGCGCATGGAGCCGCGGGTGCCCGCGATGGGGCGCGCGAGGGGGTGATCGCCCCAGAACGCCAGGCTGAACATGTCCTGGACCAGCTCGTCGGGGGTGTCCTCGTACATCTTGATCTCTTCGAGGACCACCCGGCGCTCGCGCTTGAGCTCGCTGGGGTCGAACACCGAGTCGAGCAGCATGTCCGACAGGACATCGATCGCGAGCGGCACCTGGTCGTCGAGCACCCGCGCGTAGAAGCAGGTGTTCTCCTTGTCGGTGAAGGCGTTGAGGCTCCCGCCCTTGTCCTCGAGGGACTGGGCGATGTCGAGGGGCGAGCGCGTGCGGGTGCCCTTGAAGAGCATGTGCTCGATGAAGTGGGAGATGCCGTTGTTCTCGGCCGTCTCGTTCTTGGAGCCCGTGTCCATCCAGAACCCGACCGAGGCCGAGCGCACGTGGGGGATTTCCTCGAGCAAGACCCTCACCCCGTTGGGCAACACGTGCTTCTGTTCCATTCCCGTTCCTCAAGGTCGCGCGGCGTGGTTATTCCCACCCATCTTAGCGCAAATCGCAAAAAAAGAAGCAGGAGGGCGCATCGCCCTCCTGCCTCGTTCGAAGTAGCGCCTTACTTGGCGGCGCCGGCCATCATCTTCTCGACCTCTTCGGGCGCGACGCCCTTCTTGGTCAGGTTGATGCGACCCTGGCTGTCGACCTCGACGACCTTGACCACGACGATGTCACCGAGGTTGACCACGTCTTCCACCTTCGCGACGCGCTCGGGGGCGAGCTGCGAGATGTGGATCAGGCCTTCCTTGCCGGGAAGGATCTCGACGAAGGCGCCGAAGTTGAGGATGCGGGTGACCTTGCCCTTGTAGACCGTGCCGACCTCGACGTCCTTGCAGAGGCGGTTGACCCACGCGACCGCGGCGTTGGCCGAGTCGGCGTCGGAGGTCGTGATGAAGACCGAGCCGTCGTCCTCGATGTCGATCTTGACGCCCGTCTCCTCGACGATGCGCTTGATCATCTTGCCGCCGGGGCCGATCAGGGTGCCGATCTTCTCCGGGTTGATCTTGAGGGTGATGATGCGCGGGGCGAACTCGCTGAGCTCGGTGCGCGGACGGGGGATCGCCGCCAGCATCTTGTCGAGGATGAAGAGGCGGCCCTTGCGCGCCTGCTCCATGGCCATTTCCATGACCTCCAGCGAGATGCCGTGGATCTTGATGTCCATCTGCAGGGCGGTGATGCCGTCACGGGTGCCCGTCACCTTGAAGTCCATGTCGCCGAGGTGATCCTCGATGCCCTGGATGTCGGTGAGGACGGCGAAGCGATCGCCTTCCTTGATGAGGCCCATGGCCACGCCGGCGACCGGAGCCTTGATGGGCACGCCCGCGTCCATCAGGGACAGGGTCGAGCCGCAGGTCGAGGCCATCGAGGTCGAGCCGTTGGACTCGAGGGCCTCGGAGACCAGGCGAAGCGCGTAGGGGAACTCCTTGGGGTCCGGCAGGACCGGCAGGAGGGCGCGCTCGGCCAGAGCGCCGTGGCCGATCTCGCGGCGGCCGGGGCCGCGGCTGGGACGGACCTCACCGGTCGAGAAGCCGGGGAAGTTGTAGTGGTGCATGTAGCGCTTGCTGGTGATGGGGTCGAGCCCGTCGATCTTCTGGGCGTCACCCGAGGAGCCCAGCGTGCAAACGTTGAGGACCTGGGTTTGACCGCGGACGAAGAGGCCCGAGCCGTGCGTGCGGGGCAGGACGCCCACTTCGCAGGTGATGGGGCGGATCTCGTCGAGCTTGCGGCCATCGATGCGCAGGCCCTGCTCGGTGACGAGCTTGCGGAGGATCTTCTTCTCGAGGTAGTAGAGCACGTCGCCGACGAGCTTGGGCTTGGCAGCGATCAGCTGGCCCAGCTCGCTGTCCTCGCTCTGGCCGGCGAGGGCCTCGCGGATCTCGGTCGAGAGCGCGTCGACGTTCTTCTGGCGGGCTTCCTTGTCGGCGTTCTGCAGGGCCTCGGTCATGCGGGCCATGTAGTCGTTGGCGAAGGCCACCAGGCGGCTGTCGAGCTCGGCCGGCTTCACGTCGAGCTTCTGCTTGCCGATTTCCTTGACGATCTCTTCCTGCCAGGCGCAGAGCTCGCGCACGGCGTCCCAGCCCACCTCGATGGCCTCGAGCACTTCGGCCTCGGGCACGAGCTTGATGCCGGCCTCGACCATCATGACGGCGTCCGCGGTACCCGCGACCACCAGGTCCATGTCGCTCTCGTCGGTCTCGGTGAAGGTGGGGTTGATCACCCACTCATCGTTGATGCGGCCGACGCGGACGCCACCGATGGGGCCGGCGAAGGGGATTTCGGAGACCATCAGAGCGGCCGAGGCGCCAAGCATCGCGAGCACGTCGGGCTGGATGTTCTGGTCGCTCGAGAGCACGTAGGAGACGACCTGAACGTCGTTGCGGAAGCCGTTCGGGAACAGGGGGCGGATCGAGCGGTCGATCAGACGCCCAGCCAGGATGGCGTTCTCGGAGGCGCGGCCCTCGCGGCGCATGAAGCTGCCGGGGACGCGGCCGACCGCGTACATCTTCTCTTCGTAGTCGACCAGCAGGGGGAAGAAGTCGATGCCCTCGCGGGGGGACTTCGACATGGTGGCCGAGACCAGCACGGAGGTGCCGCCCGACTGGACGAGCACGGCACCGCTCGCCTGCTTGGCGTACTTGCCGAAGGTCATCGAGATGTCGTGGTCGCCGAGCTGGTAGCGATAGGTCTTCACTTCGTTGCTCATGGTTCTTACTCTCTTCTCTTCACTTTCCGATGGGAGCCCTTCCGTCCGCGAGGCGATGGGTCGGGCCGTTCTTTAAGATGCGAAGCCGGCCACCCGAGAGGGGGACCGGCTTTGGCGTCGCTCGTTTACTTACGAAGGCCGAGCTTGCCGATGATGGAGCGGTAGCGGGCCAGGTCGTTCTTCATGAGGTAGGCCAGAAGGCGACGGCGCTGACCGACCATCTTGAGAAGGCCGCGACGCGACGCGAAGTCCTTCTTGTTGCGGGTCAGGTGCTCGCTGAGCTGCTCGATCTTGGCGGTCAGCAGCGCGATCTGGACCTCGGGCGAGCCGTTGTCAGCGTCGTTGCGCTTGTGCTCGGCGATGATCTGGGTCTTGGTTTCCTTGAGAAGCGGCAAAGGTTTTTCCTCCTACATGCGCGGCGAATAGGGTCGCCGTGCGGCGTTCGTCGGACCCGAGGGGGGTGGTAGGCCACCGTCCCGTGAGTCGAGCCGTCGATTCGACCGGCTCTCAGTGCAATCCCTATGACTGACGCCCCTGATTATAGCAAAAAGATTAAGGATATCCAATCTGCTCGCTAAGAATGGCTTGGCTGCTCCCCCTTTCACCGGGAAGAATCGAATAAATGTTCGAGTTCCGGGTAGAAAAGTCGTGGTCACCGACTTGCAGCCCGCCACGCCGCCCCATGACCCTTTCTCGAGACGCTCAAAGGAGGTTCATCATGGAGCGGCGGCACGTCATCAACCTGCAAGGGCAGGAGTTCGTCACCTACGAGGGCTTGCTCAACGAGGCCCACCAGCTCGGCCTCCAGGCCATCCGCACTCACCTGGTGCAGTTGCCCGCCGCCGACAACGGCCATCTGGCCGTGGTCACCGCCGAGGTCGAGCTGGAGGGCGGCAAGGTGTTCACCGGGATCGGGGACGCGAGCACCTCAAATGTCGGCCCCGCCATCGCCAGGCACCTGGTGCGAATGGCGGAGACCAGAGCCAAGGCTCGTGCCCTGCGCGACGCGGTCAACATCGGCATGACGGCCCTCGAGGAGCTGGGCGAACTCGAGCAGGCGCCGACTCGGCCGGCTTCCACCCCCGAGGCCCACGTGCTGGCGGCGGCTCCGGGCCGACTTGCAACCCCCAAGCAGATCAACAAGGTCGCCGCCGAGATGGCCCGGGCGGGGTGGAGCGACCAGGACGGCCGCGACTACCTGATCCAGCGCTTCAACAAGCTCAGCCGCAGCGAGCTGACGACCTCCGAGATCAGCCTGATGATCGACCATCTGATCGCCCTGCCGGACAAGAAAGCAGCGGTGTGATCAGCAGAAGGGAGGCTCAGGGGCAGACCACCCGGATGCGGTAATTGCCGAGGTCCGTCACGTAGAGCTCACCGGAGGGGCCCAGCTTGACGTCATAGACGTACCCGAATCTCGCCGCGGCGAGGCTTCCGTCTGCGAAGCTCTGAACCCCACCCGTGAGGGTCGTGACCACGCCCCCCGGCGCGATGCGCCGGATGGCGTAGTTGCGGGAATCCGCCACGTAGAGCTCGCCGCTCCCGTCGCGACACAGACCGGTGGGCTGGTAAAACGAAGCCCCCGTTCCCGTTCCGTCCCCGGCGCCGGGAACGGCGGTCGGCGATCCCACGTAGGTCGAAACGACCCCCGCCGGCGAGATCTTTCGGATGCGGTTCCCGCCGTACTCCGTCACGTAGAGATCGCCCGACGGATCCAGGAGCATGTCGACCGGGTCTCTGAACTGGGCCGTGAGTAACGAACCGTCCGCATCCCCCGCCGTCCCCGTTCCTGCGAAGGTGGTGACCACCCCGGTCGGACCGACCCGGCGGATCCGGTGGTTCCCGCGGTCGGCGACGAGCAGATCTCCGCTCGGCAGGACGCACATCCCGTAGGGGTTCTTGAACTGCGCCATGTGGGCCGGCCCGTCGTAATACCCCTCGGGGCCTGCCCCCGCCAGGGTCGTGACGGTGCCGCCGGGCGTGATCTTGCGGATGGCGTTGTTGAACCACTCGCTGACGTAGATGTTGCCCTGGGGATCGAGCACCGCCCGGCAACCGCCGTTGAAGCGTGCGCTCGGCCCCTGAGCGTCGGCGAAGCCGGTCACGTCGCCACCCGCCAGGGTCGATACCGCCCCCTCGAGGGTCAGGCGCCGGACGCGCGAGAAGTCCCCGGTCATGATGAAGGCACCGTCCCGCAACGCGGAGAGACCGACCGGCCTGAAGGCCGCCGATGCGCCCTGGCCATCTCCTGTCGGGTTCGTTCGGGTCGACTGGTCTGCCCTGCCGCCCCCCGCGAGCGTCCCGACCGTGCCCTTGATGAGCAGGAAGGGGCTGATGGTCTGCGTCGCCCCGTTGGGCTGCTGCACGGTGAACGGGGCGCAGAAGGCGCCGGCGGGCACGCTCATGGTCGCGGTGCTTCGATCGGCGCTCACGCTCCAGGTGGCGGCCGGCACGGTCCCGAACCAGAAGACGTTGCGCCCGTCCAGGCGGTCAAGGTTGGTGCCCCGGATGGTCACGATCGAGCCGGTCGAGGGGATGGCCGGGCTGTAGCCCGCGATCCAGGGGACCCCGGTGGCCAGGCGATAGGTGTCGGCGGCCGAATCGTAGCCGATCGAGGCGAGGGGGTCCTGGTCCAGGGCGATCGCGCTCCCCACCAGGCCCAGGACCTTCGAGAAATCGCTCGCGGCAAGCCCCGTCCCGACGTCGTTGAAGGTGCTGCCGCTGATGGAGTTGACCAGCTTTTCGAGCGGCACCGATTGCCCCGCTTGCTGCTTGAGGCTCGTCAGCGTCGCCAGCGCCGTGGTCGCCGCGCTCACCACGATGCCGACGTTGGGGGTGGCGTTGGTGAAGCTCTGCCAGCCCTCGTTCCAGACGAGCAGCGTCCGAATGCGGGCCGCCTTGGTACCCGGGCGGTTTGAAGCCCCGCCGACCGAGAGCCCCTTCTGGGCCTCCAGGACAAACGCGTCTCCCGCGCGAGGGGCGAGCCCCGCGAAGTTCAGCACGAAGCCCCCGCCGGCGTCCGTCAGCGAGGTCGAGACGGAGTTCCCGCTCCGAGCGTCGATCAACGACACCGTCGCACCGCTCACCACCTCGCTCAGCTCCGACTGCGCCTGCCGATCGGCCGCGGGGAACTCCGCGCGACCGACCAAGTGAGCTGCGGCCGAGGAGACCGGCGGACGCGCGCCGCTTGGCATGGAAACCTGGCAGCCGATGAGTGCCAGCGAAAGGGCCATGAGCGCGGCGCGCAAGACGGAAGGCTTCATCCTCGAACTCCTACGGCACGTACATCCGGATCCGCTGCCCCCACTCCTCGATGATGAACACCCGCCCCGCCTGGTCCACCCACAGGTCGAAGGGGCCGTGAAGGGTCGCGCTGAGGGCCGCTCCATCGCGCGTCCCGGCCGCCCCCGTGCCGACGAGGGTGGTCACCACCCCGTCCGGGGTCACGCGGCGCACCACATTCCCGGCGCGCTCGGCGACCAGCAGGTTGCCGGCGCGGTCGAAGGTGAGCCCCGCGGGCTGGTTGAACTTGGCGCTGGAGGTGGCGCCGTCGACGAAGCCCGAGGTGCTCCCGGCGACGGTCGTCACCACCCCGGCCGGGGTGACCTTGCGGATCCGGTGGTTGCCATAATCCGCCACGAAGAGGTTGCCCTGAGGATCGAGCGCGATGTCGAACGGTTGATTGAACCTTGCGGCCGTCCCGGTGCCGTCCGTGGTGCCGGCGGCCGCAGGCACGCTCCCGGCGAGGGTGGTCACGGTGCCGTCAGGGGTGATCTTGCGGATGTTGTGGTTGCCGTAGTCGCTCACGAAGAGGTTTCCCGCGGCATCCAACACCAGCTGGTCGGGCCGGTAGAACTGGGCGGCGGTCCCCACCCCATCGAGGTTGCCCTGGGTCCCTCCCGCGAAGGTGCTGACCATGCCGTCCGGGGTGATCTTCCGGATGCGATTGTTGAATTCCTCCCCGACGTAGAGGCTGCCGTCCCGCGCCACTGCCACCGAGATCGGATTGTCGAACATGGCGCTGGCCGCAGGCCCGTCCGCGAAGCCCTTGACCCCGCTCCCCGCGACCGTCGTCACCACCCCGGCCGGGGTGATCTTGCGGATGACGGCGTTCCAGGCGTCCGCCAGGTAGACGTTGCCGTCCGCGTCCAGGCCGGGGCTGCATGGGAGGTTGAAGCCGGCCTGGGTTCCCACGCCGTCGAGCCTCGAAGCGTCGCCGCGACCGACCCAGATGCCCGTGGTCCCCCTGACCTCCACGAAGGGGCCCGTCCAGGTGCTCGCCCCCTGCGTCAGCCGCAGCCAGCCGCTGTGGCCATCGGCCGGTATCGTGACCGCGAGGCGGCGGCGATCGGGGCTGACCGACCAGGCGACCGGAGCCTCGCCGATCGTCAAGCGCGTGTCGGCGCGTGGAGCGGGGAAGTTCTGGCCCGAGAAGGTGACGGTGCTGCCCGTGGAGGCGGGACTCGGAGAGTAGGCGTCGTAGATCAGCAGCTCGCCGGGCTTGAGGCCGTAGGTCGCGCCCGTCGCGTCATAGGCGACGCTCTCGATCGGGTCGCGATCGCTCGCGATCGCCTCCTCCACCAGGGCGAGCACCTTCTCGTACTCCGGGCCCGAGATCCCCGTGGCCCCGGGGGTGAAGGCAAGCCCATCCGCTCCGAGGCAGCCGGCAAGGGCGCTCAACGGCAGGCCCCGCAAGGCGGCGACGAGGCTCACGGCCGTGGTGCCGCCGCTCAGGGCGATGGGGCCGTCGACCCCCGCGTTGGTCAGGCTGAGCCAGTCGCCGCCCTGGTAAAGGAGCACCGAGCGCAGGCGCGCGACGGCGCTCCCCGCGCGGTTGGCCTGGTCGCCCACGGCGAGGCCCTTCGAGGCTTCCAGGTAGTAGGCGCGCGCCGCGACGAGACTCGAAGCGCTCGGGGCGAGATAGAACCGGCCGTCGGCGGCGCTCAGGGCGGTGGCGACGCTCAGCCCCGTGAGCGAGTCGATCAAGGAGAGGGTGGCCCCGCTGGCCACGTCGGCGAACGTGGCCTGGGCAACGCGCCCCGCAGTCGTGATCCGTCCCTCGACCGGGACGATCGCGCTCGCCACGGCGGCGCCGTCCGGCGAAGTTGGCGCCGGTCCCGAGAGGGGGCAGCCCGCGAGCGCGAGAATCAGGACAGGGAGCAGGGTCTTGCTTCGTATCTTCATGGGCAGATCACCCGGATCGTGTGGTTGAGGTTGTCCGCCACGTACACGTTCCCCCTGGAATCCACGGCGACCCCGTAGGGCCGGTAGAACTGGGCGATCCCGACCGCGCCGTCACGGGAGCCCGAAACCCCGGTGCCCGCGATGGTGGTGACCGCCCCGCTCGGCGAGATCTTTCGGATGGCGTGGTTCCCCGAATCGGCGAGGTAGAGGTTCCCGGCCGAATCGATCTTCATGCCGACAGGGTCGCTGAAGCGCGCCGCGCTCCCCAGGCCGTCCACAAAGCCCGGCGACGCGGCGAGGCCCGCGAAGGTGGTCACCGTTCCCGATGCCGAGATGCGGCGGATGGCGTGGTTCATGTAATCCACCACGTACACGGCGCCATCGACACCGGGCTGCACACTGCAGGGCCCCTTGAAGAGCGCGCTGCCGGTGGCGCCGTCGGTGGAGCCGGCGGCGCCACCGGCGAAGGTGCTGACCACCCCGCCGCTGAGGCGCCGGATTCGGTTGTTCGATTGATCGCCGATCAGCAGGTCCCCGTTGCCGAGGATGCAGAGCCCGAAGGACTGGTTGAACTGGGCGCTCAACGCTGGGCCGTCCAGGTATCCTGGCGTCGCGGTGCCCGCGACCGTGGTGAGCGTGCCGCCCAGCGTCAGCCGGCGGACCCGGGCCCCGTCCACGTACTCGGTGAAGTACAGGGAGTTGACGCCGTCGAAGGCCATGGCACTCGCACCCGAGAGCCTCGCGCTGGTCCCCACCCCGTCGACGCACGCCTGGGTTCCATCGCCCGCCAGGGTCGAGACCTCCCCCGAGGGGGTGATCCGGCGAATCCGCCGGTTGTAGAGCTCGCTCGCGTACAGGTTGCCCGCGTTGTCGAACACCAGGTCGTTGACCCCGTCGAACAGGGCGACGCGCCCGGGCCCGTCGGCGAAGCCCTTCTGCGTGGGCATGCCGGCAAAAGTCCCGACCGTTCCCTTGATGAGCAGCATGGGCCGGATCACCTGCGCCACGCCACTGGGCTGCTGAAGCGAGAAGGGGCCGCAGTAGGCTTGCGCGGGCACGCTCATGGTCGCCGTCGCGCGATCGGGACTCACGCTCCAGGTGGCGGCGGCGTAGTTGCCGAACCAGAAGGTGCTGCGCCCGTTCAGCCTGTCCAGGTTGCTGCCCCGCAGGGTGAGGACCTGCCCGGGAGCGGGGCTTTCGGGCGAGAGGCTCGAAATCCAGGGGGTGCCGACGGCGAGGCGATAGGTGCCGGTGGCACCGTCGAAGGCGATGGCCGAGAGAGGGTCCTGGTCCAGCTCGAGGGCGTTGCTCACCAGCTGGAGGACCGGCTGGAAGTCGGCCGCATCGCTGAGCCCCGTCCCGGATGGGTTGAAGGTGCTCCCGCTCACCTTGTTGACCAGCAGGCTCGGGTCCAGGCCAATGCCCGCTTGCTGCTTCAGACCCACCACCACGCTCAAGGCGGTCGTCGCAGCGCCGATCGAGATCCCGCTGTTGGGGGTCGCGTTGGTCAGGCTCTGCCAGCCGTCGTTCCAGAACAGCAGGGTCCGGATGCGCACCGCGGCAGCTCCGGGTCGATCGGGCAACCCACCCACCGACAGACCCTTCACCGCCTCCAGGAGATAGCGGCTGCCGTTGACCGGGGCGATGCCCTTGAAGTCCAGGGTGAAGGCGCCCGAGGCATCGGTCAGAGCGCTGGCGACGGTGAGGCCCGTGGCGGCGTCGATCAGCGAGACGGCGGCCCCGCCCGTGGCCTCGGCGAGGCTGGACTGAAGCGCCCGAACGGGTGCGACGAAGCTTGTCCGGCCGCGAATCGCCGGCACCTCGGTCGAGACGGTTTGCCCGGCGCGCGAGCCCACGGGCGCCAGGCAGCCGCTCGCCCCGATCGCCAGGGCGATCGCAAGCGCGCAAACGCCCATCCTTGCAGCCCGAACCATCACGCCCCTCCCGTCGCTACGGCACATAGACCCGGATCCTTCGGTTCTTGCTGTCGCCGATGTAGACCAGGCCATCGGAGGCCACCTTGAGGTGATGCGCATAATTCAGGAGGGCCTGCAGGGGCGGCCCCTCCGCGAAGCCGGCGACAGTCGCCTTGCCCGCCACGGTGGTGACCACGCCGCCGGACGTCACCTTGCGGATGCAGTGGTTCTGGAGATCGGCGACGTAGACGTTCCCCGAGCCATCGACGCTGACCCCCTTGAGCGCGCCGAACCTGGCGCCCGCCCCCGTCCCGTCCAGGTAGCCGTATGTTCCTCCGGCCAGGGTGCTGACCACTCCGCCCGAGATCTTGCGCACGCGGCCGTTGCTCCACTCGCCCACGTACACATTGGCGCCCGCCGCGTCCACCGTGATGCCGTAGGGCTCGTTGAAGGTCGCGCTCGAGGTGGCCGCGTCGCCGGCCCCGGGCGCCCCGGTTCCCGCGAAGGTGGAGACCACTCCCTGCGGGGTGATGCGACGGATCTTGTTGTTGGCCAGATCGGCCACGTAGAGGTTGCCGGCCCCGTCCAGCGCCAGGTCGCTCGGCTGGTTGAAGGTGGCGCTCGCACCCGGGCCATCCTGAGCGCCGGTGCTCCCGGCCCCGGCCAGCACGCTCACCGCCCCGTTCGAGGCGACCTTCGAGATGCGGTGCGCCGCGCGCTCGCACACGTACACGTCGCCCGCAGCATCGACCGCGAGGCCACTGACCCCGATGAAGACGCCGTGCGGCACAAGCAGGGTGCTCGCGCCGCTCGGGCTCAGGCGCGTGAGCCCCTGGGCCGAGATGTAGTAAAGGTCTCCCGTCGCGCCGAGGGTATGCACCTCGGCCATGGCCCACGGATCGAGCGGATCGCCCGAGTAGGTGCCGACGGTCCCGGGGACCCTCACGAAGGGGCCCGTCCAGCGGGCAGTCCCCTGGGCGATGCGGATCCAGCCGCTCGCGCCGCTCGCAGGAACGGTGACGGTCAGCTGGGTGCGCGACGCGTTGAGGGTCCAGGGCACGGGGCTCTCGCCCAGGTAGACGAGCGTGTCCGAGCGGGGAACCGGCAGGTTCTGGCCGGTCACCACCACCGTGCTGCCGGTGGCCGCCGACAGGTGGCCCGCCGTAGGGTGCAGGACCAGATCGGCCGGTTTGAGGCCGTAGCGGGCGCTTGCGGGCGAAAGGGTCGGATCGTAGCCGAGGGCGGCGACCGGATCCCGATCGCCCGCGATCGCCGCTCCCACCAGCGCATCGACGGCGGCGAACTCGTCGGAAGCGATCGCGCTGGTGGCCGGCTTGAAGGTCGCGTCGCTCCCCGCGAGCGTCCCCACCAGCGAGGACAGCGCCAGCGAGCGTATCTCCCCGATGAGGGCGACGGCCGTGGTTCGGGTGCTCATGACGATCGGATCGCCGGGCTGCGCGTTGCTGAGGCTGACCCAGCCCCCGGGCGCGAAGAACAGGACGGTCCTGAGGCGCGCGGCGGCCGCCCCGGCCCGGTTGGCCGTCCCCCCGGCGCCGAGGCCCTTGAGGGCCTCCAGGTAGTAGGGCCGCCCGCCGACCGGCGACACCCCGGGCAACCGCAACTGGAAGCTTCCCCCGGGCGCGCTGACGGTGGTCCCGAGCGTCAGGCCCGTCGCCCCGTCGACGAGGGCGACCGTCGCCCCGCTCGCGATCTCGAGGACCTGGGCCTGCGCGGCGCGATCCTCGCCGAGGATGCGCCCCTCGACGGGCGGGGCCGAGACGACGGCCTCGCCGCTGGCCCCTTGGCTCGCGGTGTGCGAGGCGGGCGGCTGGCAGCCAGCAACGAGCAAGCAGCCAAGCGCGCAGAGCGAAGCCAGACGACGGCGCATGGTCACCTCCCCCAGACGGGCACGGCCCGGCCCAGGAGCGGGTCGAAAAACCAGATCCGTCCCAGGCCATCCCTCGACGATCCTCGCGGCGTGAGGGGAAGGGCGAAGGCCCCGGACAGCGCCTCACCCTCGTAGAGGTAGGCCCGGCCGTCGTCGCACCCCACCCAGATTCGCGAGCCGGAAGGCTGCAGGCAAAGGGGCGTCGCGCTCAGCGGGATCGTGACGGGCGCGGCGGTGGCGCTGGCAAGCCGCGTCAAGGTCCGCGCGGTGCGGTTCGCCGTCCAGACGGCGCCGTCATCGCTCACCGCCACGCTCCGGGGCCCCGCCCCCACGATCACGGGCGCTCGGAGCTCCGCTCCGGTCGAGCGATCGAGGCGCAAGAGCCGGTCGCCGGTCGTCACGACCCAGGCGGAAGTCGCGTCGAGGGCGATCGCCGTCGCCCCCGGCACCGCAATGCTCGTCACCGCGAGGCTCGTCTTGTGGACGCGCGTCACCGTACCAGCCGCCTGGCTGCACAGCCAGATCGCGTCGCCGGCATCGATCGTGTCGCTCGGCTCCGCGGAAAGGGCAACGCCCTGCCGCCGCCAGTCATCGAACATGCCGGGGGTGAAGCGCGCCAGCTCGTCGTCCCCCGCCACCCAGACCGACCCGTCGTCATCCGCTCGCACGAAAAGCGGGTTCGCGGGCAGCGTGACGGCCAGCGGCTGCTCGGATCCTTGCGAGCCCGTGCGCACGAGGGCCGATGGGGTGAGGACCCATGGCACGGTCTCGCGCGGGCTCACCGCCAGATCCCGCGCGTCGAGCGCGCTCACGCCAACCCCGACGTGACCGAGCGGGGTCGGGGTGGGCGCAGGTGGCACGTAAGGGGTGGGAACGGTGTCGACCGACGGCGTCGGCATGCCGGGGTCGGTCCCGACCGACACGCTCGTCGTGGGCGTCGGGGTGGGCGTGGGCGTTGCGGCAGGGGGCGGCGTCGGCGTCGATCCCGAATTTCCTTGCCCGCCACTTCCCGCGCCGTTCCCGGTGCTCCCCTCGATCGTGGTGTCGCCTCCCAGGCCGGGGCCCACCCCGGTCACGACGGGGGCATCGTCCTCCGTCGCGCAGCCGATGACGAGCGCAAGCAGGAGGGAGGCAAGGGCGAGGGATAGACGGTTACGCATGGCAGGCCTTCAAGGTGAGCCGATTTGGCCGCTGGTGACCCCGGCCGATTCGGTGGCGATCCCTCCGGCGATGGCGCCGGTGACGCGGAAGCTGGACGTGCTCGCCATCAGGCTGCCCACGCGGACCTGGACCGGGCCGCTGGTCGCACCGAAGGGCACGCTCACCTCCAGGCGGTTGGGTGTCGCCGCGTTGACGCTCGCCCCCGCACCGTTGAAGGTGACGGAATTGCTTGCAGGCAAAAGATTGAACCCCACGCCGAGGACCGACACCGTGGCACCCACGCTCGCGCTCGGCGGCACGACCCCCGAGATGGCGAGCGATCCGCCTCCGGCTGCCCCTCGCACCCAGGTATTCGGCAACACCAGCGAGACCCCAGCGACCGGATCGCCATCCCCCGAGAGCAGCGCGCCGACGATGTCACTTATCCTCTGGACGTCGAGCGCCGAAATCCCGCCCTGCGGGACGTAGTTCCCGTCCGAGGGCCGGTAGCTCCCGATCAAGGCGGAGAAATCGACCGGATCGGGGTTCTGATGCCGCAGGGCCGCGGCGATCGCGATCGCCGTCGTTCCCTGGTCCACCACGATGCCGGAGCCCGGCAGGGCGTTGGTCAGGGTGACCCAGCCGGAGTTGAAGCGTGCGATCGTGCGGATGCGGGCCGCAGTATTGCCTGGCCGGTTGGCCGAAAGCCCCTTGACGGCCTCGAGGTAGTAGGACTCGGTGGCGCTCGGCCGGAACGCTCGCGGGAAGCTGAGGACGAAGCCGCCGTTCTCGTTGGTGACGGACGAGGCCTCGGTCCGGTTGCGCTCGGCGTTGATGAGCGAGACCGTGGCGCGGTTGCCGATTTCGACGAGCCCCGCCTGGACCTGCCGCGCATCCGCCGCGTCGAAGGAGACCCGCCCGACGAGTTCGGGGGCCACCGGCCCCGGAGCGGATGGCGCGCCGATGCAGCCGAAAAGAAGGAGCGCCCCCGACAGAGGGGCGGCCCACAGCAGCTTCCGCGCAGCGTGGCCAGATCGACGGATGGTCGGCATAGGGGTCTCCAGGGGCGAGCCCAAGACAGGGGCAAGAAGGCCCACTTGGCAGTTATACCCACCCGAGGGCCGATCCGCATCCAAAGTGCGCACCACGCTTCCAGCAACCTATCGAGAGCGAGATCGGGGCGCTCGCTCGAGCGCGCCGATCCCCTCGTCACATCCCCCCGGCGAGGAATTCCGGCATGGGGTAGGATAGGCGGCATGCGACACGACCTGGTGACGATAAAGCATCTTGACTGCATCGCCTTCCTGCGCGAGCTCCCGGCCGATTCGGTCGACGTGATCACGACGGACCCGGCCTACTCGGGGATGAACCAGCACCTCAAGCTGGGCCGGGGGCGGATCGTGGGCCGTTACGGGGACGCGTCCGACCCGCGCTGGTTCAAGGAGTTCGCGGACGATCCGATCACCTACCGCGCGTTCCTGGCGGAATGCGCCCGGGTACTGAAGCCCGATCGCCACCTCTACCTGATGTTCGACAGCTTCTCCCTGCTCTCGCTGGGCGCGCTGGTGCGCGAGCACTTCGCCGTCAAGAACCTCATCGTCTGGGACAAGCGCTCCATCGGCATGGGGCACTACTTCCGCAGGCGGCACGAGCACATCGTCTTTGCCGCCAAGGGCAACCGCAAGCTCTCGAGGCGCGACATCCCCGACGTGTGGACCTTCAGCCGCCTGACGCGCGCCAAGTACCCCACCCAGAAGCCGGTGGAGCTGTTCGAGGCCATGCTCGCGGGCTCGGCCGAGCCAGGCTTCGTCGTCTGCGACCCCTTCGTGGGCAGCGGCTCGGCCGCGATCGCAGCCCTCAGGCACGGCTGCAGCTTCGTGGGCGCCGACATCGCGGAACGGGCGGTCGCCTTTGCCCGCGAGCGCGTGGCGGCGTTCCTCGCCAGCGGCATCGATCCCGGCCAGGCGCCGCAAAAAGAGCGGCCCCCGTACCTGGGGCCGCTCAATGACGTGACGGGCGAGGCCTAGCTCAGCGTCAGCTGGCCGGTGGCCTTCTTGAGCACCGACTGGATCTTGGTGTTGAGGATGTCGATCGCCACCTCGTTCATGCCGCCCTCGGGCACGACGATGTTGGCGTGCTTCTTGCTGGGCTCCACGAACTCCATGTGCATGGGGCGCACCGTTCCGAGGTACTGGTCGATGACCGAGTTGGGCGAGCGCCCCCGGTCGTTGATGTCCCGGCTCAGCCGACGGATGAAGCGGATATCCGGGTCGGTGTCCACGAAGACGCGGATGTCCAGCAGGCGACGGATCTCGGCGCTGGCGAAGATCAGGATGCCCTCGACCAGGATGACCCGGCGCGGCATGATCGTGCGGGTCTCTTCGGCCCGCGCGTGGGTGCTGAAGTTGTAGAGGGGCGTCTCGATGGGAAAGCCCTTCTGGAGCTGCCGAATGTGCTCGGCGAACAGGGCGTTGTCGAGCGAGCTGGGGTGGTCGTAGTTGACCTTGGCCCGCTCTTCGAGCGAGAGATCGCTGTGGTCGAAGTAGTAGCTGTCGTGGCAGAGGTAGGCCACCTGCTCGGGGCCCGCCAGCTCGAGGATGTTGCGGGCGACCGTCGACTTGCCCGAGCCGGTGCCGCCGGCCACGCCGATGGTGAGAGGCTTTCGCATGCTACTTGAGCACCGCTTCCGGGGTCCTGGGCTCGCCGACGATCTTGCCGCCCATCCGCGCGTTGAAGTCGACCAGCTCGCGCTCCAGGGCCTCCTTGTCCTCGACCTTGTCCACGAAAAGCTTGCCGTCGAGGTGATCGATCTCGTGCTGGATGGCGCGGGCCAGCAGGTCGGTGGCCTCCATGACGATCTGGCGATCGTTCAGGTCACGGGCGCGGACCTTGACCTTGGAGGGGCGACAGACGGGCAAGTAGACGCCGGGGATGCTAAGGCAGCCCTCGTTGTCGGTTTCCGAGCCCGAGGCCTTGATGATCTCGGGATTGATCAGGGCGAAGGGCTTGATGCCCTCGTGGCTGAGATCCAGCACGACGACGCGCTTGTTGACGCCCACCTGGGGCGCGGCGAGCCCGATGCCGTTCTCGAGGGCCATGGTCTCGAACATCTGGGCCACGAGCTTCTTGATCTCGGCGTTGACCTTGCGGACCGGCTCTGCCACCTCGCGGAGCACGGGGTTCCCCATGTACGTAAGCGCCATTGCAGCCATCGTCTTCCCCCTACCTCGCCTCTCTTGCAGGATCCGCCGACCGCCCGGCGGGAGCGTCCCGCGCAGGCTCTCTGCCGGCTGGCGCGAAACGCGCGCCATGACGCCCATTATACGGTTCGAGCGAAGCGGAGTAAAGGCGGGCGAGCGGGATCCCGCCCCCTCATGGCATGCCCGCGAACAGGCGAAAGAGCGTCCGACAAAACGGTTCCATCGAGCCGCCCCCGGCGGCCATGGGTCGTGGCATGCCTGGTTTTTGCCGGATGATCTATACTGGCTGACATGCGACACTGCACCGTCCATCGCCAGGTCACCTTCGGCGTCAAACTCTGCCCGGAATGCGAGCGCCCCTTCTGCGCCGCGTGCATCCAGTTCGGCGGCCACTGCGCCCCCTGCACCCGCAAGGCCAACCGCGCCGCGCCGCAGATGAACGATCCGCGAGAGCAGGCCCGCCGCCGCAAACCCGTGACCCGCCGCCAGCGCTTCAACAAGGGGCGCAAACTTGCCCTCATGCGTGCCGCGGTGGGTCTCGCGGTCCTGGCCGGCCTGGGCACCATCCTGTACTTCGACTACGGCTTCCTGGTCTCCATCACGCGGCAGGCAGGTAAAGCGCCCGCCGAGGTGGTCCGCAAGTCGGGCCTCAAGCAGGAACGCCCGAACGACTTCGAGGCGATCGAGAAGCGCCTCGAGGAGGGGGTGGTCACCGAGAAGGAGGCGGCCGAGACCGAGGCGCTCATGAAGCGCATCACGGGCCAGTAGCCCTGCCCTAGGGCAGGGTGAAGCTCCAGGGCTCCTTGGTCCCGTCGGCGAACTCGATCTCGGGCATCTTGCCCGGAGCCTGAGTGAACTTGGCGAGCTCGGCCTGGCGCCCGTCCATGGCCTTGGCGGTCCCCGAGAGCAATCCCTTTTCCACCACCAGGTCGATCCGGACCTTGCGCTCGGAGTTGAGCAGGACGAGCTTGAGGACCCCGCTCGCGGCCGTCACCTGGGCCTGGTAGGTATCGGTGCCCTTGCTGGTGGTCACGCTGAACGGGCCGTCGAGACGAAGCGACTGGATGCTACCGAAGCTCCCGCTGAGATCCGCTCGCACCCCGGGGACCTCGAAGTTCAGCGAGACGACGCCCGGCACGGCAGGAGCGCCCGCACCAGCCTGCTGCATCTGGTTGAGGCGCGCCGAGAGCTTGGCCTCGCCCGCCCCCGACGGCAGGGTCAGGTTCGCGACCGCCTCGATCGACTTGGGAGTGAGCGGGACCTTGTTGCCGTTGAGGACGTAAGAGGTGCTCGGCTGCTGTGGTTGCCAGTTGCTCCCCGTGGTGGTGACGGCGAGCTTGCCCTTGGTCTGGGTCGGCGTCTGGAGGGCCGTCAAGGTGTAGACGGCCACCTCTCCCGTCTGCTGGGAGAGGACCGAGATGTCCAGCTGGGTGCCCGACATGATGCGGGTGAGCTCGGGCAAGCTGCCCGTCGCCTTGACGAAGGTGGGATTGACCGGCGCTCCGGGGAGGGTGAGCGCAGGGAACACCGCGAGGTAAGGGGTGACGTCCACGCCGTAGCGGGTCGGGAGGCCGTAGGCCAAAAGGTTCGAGGTCTCGCGGATGAAGATCCCCAGCGCACGGTTGCTGTTTGGGGAGAGGCCGGTCTTGAAGCCGCGGACGTAGCTGATCTGGATCCGTTCGTCGTTGGAGACGAAGGGGATCAGGTTGCAACCGGCTAGGCTGGTCGCGACGACGGCGGCTCCGAAGCCGATCCAGCGGATCAGGGAAGACTTTGCCACAGCTGGTCCCTCGAACATCCGAAAACACTCACAATATCGGATTTTAGCGGCAGCTTGTCAACCGAGGCACGCGGCTGTGTTACAATTTAAAGCTCATTCCTTGATAGTCGCGGCCCTGGTGCCGCACCCGCCACCCTCGCGGTCTCAACTCTGGAGGCAACCACCCATCGTGTCGAAAAAGCGCATTATGAGCGGCATGCGCCCCACCGGCCAGCTCCATCTCGGCCACTGGCTCGGGGTGCTGGTCAACTGGGAAAAGCTGCAGGACGCGTACGACTGCTACTTCATGGTGGCCGACTGGCACGCCTTGACCACCGGCTTCGAGAAGACCGAGCACCTGCGCGCCAACACCCGCGAGGTGTTGCTCGACTGGCTCGCTGCGGGGATCGATCCCGCGCGCAGCACCATCTACGTCCAGTCCTCCCTGCCCGAGATCGCCGAGCTCACCCTGCTCCTCTCCATGATCACCCCGGTCAGCTGGCTGCAGCGCAACCCGACCGTCAAGGAGCAAGCGGCCGAGCTTCACGCCGCCGAGGACGCCATGACCTCGGGCTGGCTCAACTACCCCACCCTCATGAGCGCCGACATCCTGGCCTTCAAGGGCGAGCTGGTGCCGGTGGGCAAGGACCAGCTGCCCCACCTCGAGATCAGCCGCGACATGGCGCGGCGCTTCAACCACCTCTACGCGGAGGTCTTCCCCGAGCCCAAGGGCCTGCTCACCGAGGAGTCCGCCCTGCCCGGCCTCGACGGCCGCAAGATGAGCAAGAGCTACCACAACGACATCAAGCTGGCGGATACCCCCGAGGCGACCCAGCAGAAGGTCATGACCATGGTGACCGACCCGGGTCGCCAGCGCCGGCAGGACCCGGGCTACCCCGAGGTCTGCACGGTTTACGGCTACTACAACGCGATCGCCCCCGACCTGGTGCCGCAGGTGGCCGCAGAGTGCCGCACGGCCTCGATCGGCTGCGTCCAGTGCAAGCGACGCCTGGCCGACTCGCTCAACGCCACGCTCGCCCCCATCCGGGAGCGCCGCGAAGCGTATGCCCAGACCCCCGGCCTCCTCGAGACCATCCTCCAGGAAGGCAAAGAGAAGGCCGCGGTCGTCGCGCGCGAGACCATGGCCGAAGTCCGAGAGGCGATGAAGCTGAATGTCCTCACCCCAGCGTTTGCAGAAAATCCTCGCTAGCGCGGGGGTCGCGTCCCGGCGCCGCAGCGAGGAGCTGATCCTCGCCGGGCGCGTGTCGGTCAACGGCCAGGTGGTGCGCGAGCTTGGCGCCAAGGCCGATCCCGCGCACGACGCGATCGAAGTCGACGGCACCCCCTTGCCCAGCCAGACCGACAAGGTCTACTACGCCCTCAACAAGCCCACGGGCTACATCACCTCCGTGACCGACCCCAAGGGCCGCCGCACCGTCATGGCGCTCGCGCCCGAGGTGCCGGGCCTCCACCCGGTGGGCCGTCTCGACTACGACACCAGCGGCCTGTTGCTCCTGACCAACGACGGCGACTTGACCCTGGCCATGACCCACCCGCGCTACGGCGTCCCGAAGACCTACGACGCCCTCGTGGAGGGGCACCCGACCGAGCGCATCCTCCAGCGCCTGCGTGACGGCCTGCGGCTGGAGGACGGCTACACCGCCTCCGCCAAGGTCGTGGCACTCGGGACCGAAGGGGATCAGTCGCGCGTCCGCATCACCATCCACGAAGGCCGCAACCGCCAGGTCCGGCGCATGTTCGCCGCCATCGGCCACCCGGTCGTGCGCCTCAAGCGCCTGTCGGTCGGCACCGTCTCCATCGAGGGAATCGCCCTCGGGGGCTACCGCCCCCTCACGCCGCAAGAAGTCGTCGAATTGAAACAGCAAACCGGACATGAGGAGGGGCAACCGTGACCAGACTCGCGGAGATCGGCCAGCAGCTCAAGGAGGCGCGCCTCGGGCGAAATCGCTCCATCGAGGACATCGCCTTCGAGACCCACCTCAAGGCCTCTCACCTCCAGGCCCTCGAGGAAGGGGACGAGCAAAGCCTTCCCGAGCCCGTCTACGTCAAGAGCTTCATCCGGAAGTACGCACAGGCGGTCGGTCTTCCATCCGACGAGCTCGCCAATCGCTACTGGGAGACGCGCCCGCTCCCCCCGGCGCCGGTCGAGACCCGCGACTTCACCCCACCCTGGTGGATCTTCCCCTGGGTGCTCGGCGCCCTGCTGCTGGGGGCCCTCGCCTACTTCTGGGTCGTGAGCACCCGCCCCACCCCGCCTTCCGCGCCCCCTTCGCCGGTGACGACCCCGCTGCCCACCCCGACCCCGGTCGCAACCGGCAGCGTCACCACCCCGTCGGTGTCAGGCGCCACCGCGAGCGCGACGCCGTCGCTCGCCCCAGGCTTGTCGGCGGCCCCCACGGCGAAGCCGAGCGTCGCCCCGACCGTCAAGCCGACCGCGAAGCCGACCGCCAAGCCTACGGCGCCCCCCACGGCAAAGCCGGCCAGCCCCCGGCCCACGCAAGCGCCCAGTGCCGAGCCCAGCCCCGTCGTCTCTCCCGCGGTCGAACAGAGCGAGGGGAACAAACCCGCGCTGCGATCGGTCCTGAAGTTGCATGCGACGGCGACGTCGTGGGTGCGGGTCGCCCGGGGCGGCCGTGAGATCTACGCCAAGAACATGGCCGCCGGCCAGACCATGACCTGGCCGGTGCTCGAAGGCCTCGACGTCACCATCGGCAACGCGGCAGGCGTCCAGGTGACCATGGGAGACCAGGCGCTCGGAACGCTCGGCGCCAGCGGCGAGGTCGTGCGGCGCGTCTTCAAGGAGGATTGATGAGCGACATCCTGAAGGTGGACCCCATCGGCGGCCAGGCCGTCATCGAGGGGGTCATGATGCGCGGCAAGCATGGGGTCGGACTTGCCGTCCGCACCCCCGCCGGCGAGATCCACCTCAAGCAAGAGCCCATCGAGAGCCTTCGCTCCAGGTATCCCCTGCTCAAGCTCCCCTTCGTCCGGGGCGTGGCCGCCCTGATCGAGTCGCTCTCGCTGGGCATGCGCATGCTCAACTACTCGGCGGCGATCGCCTCCGGCGAGGACGAGAAGGAAGCCGAGAGCGGGGGCTGGCTCCCGCTCGTCATCGGGGTGGTCGTCATGATCGCCATCTTCAAGGTGGTGCCCGCCCTCGTCTTCGCCAAGCTGACCCCCGTCATCCCGAACGCGCTCGCCCTGAGCGCAATCGAGGGACTGATCAGAGTCGGGCTCTTCGTCGGCTACCTCTCGGCCATCTCGCTCATGCCGGAGGTCAAGCGCCTGTTCCAGTACCACGGCGCCGAACACCAGGTCATCAACTGCGTCGAGGCGGGCAAGGAACTGACCCCGGACAACGCCCTCGCCTACTCGCCCATCCACCCGCGGTGCGGGACCAGCTTCCTGCTGATCACCCTGCTCTTGCAGATCGCGGTGTTCTCGCTGCTCGGCACTCACATGACCGTCGTCCAGCGCGTGGCCTCTCAGCTGTGCCTGCTGCCGGTGGTCGCGGGCATCGCCTTCGAGCTGATCCGGCTCGCGGGCCAGACCTCGATCCAGGGCGCCAAGGCGGGATTCGCCGCGCGCTGCGCCCTGTGGGTGACGCTTCCGGGCCAGTGGCTCCAGCGGGTGACCACGCGCCCGGCCTCCCGCGACCAGATCGAGGTCGCGATCGCCTCGTTGCACGCGGCTTTGGCCGTACAGCCCGCCGGGGCAGCCCCCCAGGTCCCCTAGAGCCTTCAGCACGAGAAGAGGAGCCGACGATGGTCGGCCCCTCTTCTCGTGCAAAGGTGAAGACCCGCTCGGCCTAGCCGGCGACAGCGACCGTGGCGGGGCGCATGTAGCGCGGCAAGTGCTGCATGAGGATCCGCAAGCCCGCGGGAATCAGGCGAGTGATGGTCTGGCCGAAGGGGGTCTGGTGCTTGATGGCGACCATGACCTTGCCGACCCCCAGGCGCTCCACGCAGCGTCGCAGCGCGAGCAGCTCGTCCAGCTCGGGTTCGGAGAAGCTCTGCATGGAGGTACAGTCGATGACGACCACCGCTCTGTGCGCGTCGGGTGCATGAAAGTGGTTCTTGAGGGCGGCCACCTTCTCGATGTCGAGGGCACCGGCAAAGGGAACGATGTAGGCACTGAAGCGCGGCTGGTTGATGATCATCGAAGACCCTCGCAGTAGTGTGACGCGGCGGCAAGTGAAGCAAAGATAACTTGATGACTTATTGTTAAGTAACAAGATATCAAGCTTTACTTTTATTTGCAATAGCATTTTGTGATGTTCACACTAGCCTCACGGCGCCTCCCGTGATAGCCCCTCTCTTTACCTATCCTTTATAATCCTTTACCTTCCATCGCGGCGTTACTCGGGTGTCTCGAATCGGCAAGACCCTCGCCAATAAAGGCCCTAACGGCCGTTAAAGGACTGTAACTCAGCCGTTGACTCCCTTTGCTCGACGGAGATAGGATGGATACCTCGACTGGAGAGGCCGAGCGCCGAAGCGAACCGCTGAAACGCAAGCGCCAACCGACCGAGAAACAAATCGCTTGACGGGAAACCCGCAAATCGATTAGAGTGGAAAACCTGTCGCGAGACAAAAAACCAAAAACGGACCTTGACAACTAGATAGCGAATAAGCCAGTAGCAAGTGCGGTCTTGTCAATTTAAAGGCAAGCCGGTCTCGAGCAATCGGGACTTGCAAAGCCAGCGCCCGCGGCTCACGCCGTGGCGGCGCAAAGGATTCGGAACCCACCTAAACGGGTTCTGCAAGCTCTTTACGGAGAGTTTGATCCTGGCTCAGGATGAACGCTGGCGGCGTGCTTAACACATGCAAGTCGAACGAGGTAGCAATACCTAGTGGCGGACGGGTGAGTAACGCGTAGGT
>DATNQI010000009.1 GCA_036704125.1 Pantanalinema sp.
GGCCGGGGCGCGATCGCGCCCCGGCCGGCGAGCCAGCACCGGCCAGACGCTCATGAGGTGGTTGACGGCACGGATGATGAGGTTCAAGGCCCCCCCTGTGGGGATTCTACCCCGCGCCTGGCGGTTTGACAAATGAGGGGGACGATTGGTATGGTGGGGGCTCGCCCCATCATTGATTTATAGCGGAGTTCGGCTCTTCGCATGCATCCCAAGGCGCTGGCTCACCATCAGGAAGGCCTTGCTTTCCAAGAGCAAGGCGACCTCGGCGCGGCCAAGGCGGCCTTCCTCGAGGCGCTCTCCCTCGACGCGCGCCTGAGCGAGGCGCGGCTCGGGCTCGCCGAGGTGCTCACCGGCACCGGCGACCTGGTGGGGGCGGCGGACGCCTGCAAGACCCTGCTCTCCAACCAGCCCAACCACGTCAAGGCCTCCTTCCTGTGCGGGGTGCTGCTCACCAAGCTCAAGCAGTACGCCGAGGCCGCGCCCCACCTGCAACGGGTGCTGTTCCTCGAGCCCGGGCACCTGGGCGCGCTGCGCGCGCTCTCCAGCCTCTACCGCGACGCGGGCGACGTGGCGCTCGAGGCCGAGATGCTCGCCCGGCTCTGCGCGAGCCTTCCCAAGGACGCCGCCCTGCGCTTCGACCTCGCCGATCGGCTGGTCAAGCTCGGCAAGGTGGCCGAGGCCGTCGCGCCCCTGCGCGACGCGCTGGCCATGCAGCCGGGACACCTTCCGGGGTACCTGCTGCTCGCGGGGATCGAGGGCAGGCTCGGCCGCGGCGAGGAGGCCTGGAAGATCCTCCAGTCAGTGGCGGGCCGCTCCCCCGAGGCCCCGGGCCTGCGCGAGTCGCTCCTCGCCCTTTGCCGCTCCCAGGCGGCCTCGGCCGCTCAGGGCAACCGTGCTGCCGAGGCGAGCCACTGGTGGGAGCGCCTGCTGGCAATCTCCCCTGACGACCCCGAGGCCCTGGCGCACCTGGAGCGCCTCTACACCACCACCAGCCGCATGGGGGACCTGGTGCGCCTGCTGGAGGGCTTCGCCCACCAGAACCCCACCGACTCGGCGGCCGTCACCCGGCTCGCCGAGGCCCTCTTCTCCCTGGGCCGCAAGCGCGACGCGCTCACCCTGTTCAAGGAGGCCCTCAAGCGCAACCCCGAGGACGAGCGCCTGCGCACCCGGGCGTTGGACGCGGCCATGGAGCTCGGGGACGCCTCGGAGGCCCGCACCCTGACCCTGATGGGGCGCGACCCCTCGATCCTGCCCGCCGCCGAGCGCCTCCGCTTCGCCAAGGCCAAGGCCATGGAGGGGCAGCGCGAAGAGGCCTGGGTCCTCTTCGAGGGCCTGCTCGAGGACCCCGATCACGGCCCGGAGGCGCGGGCCCTCGGGCGAAACCTGGCCGTGCGCCAGGCCGAGGACCACCTCGACAACCCGGTCCTCGCGCTCAAGTGGTCCGAGCGCGCCCTGTCGTGCAACCCGACCGACGAGAGCGTCGCACGCCAGGCGGCCCTCCTCTACCGGCAGCTGCAGCGCGGCGCCGACGCGGTGCGGGTGCTGCGCGTGCTGCCCAACCGCTACAAGGACCACGAGCTGCTGCGCGAGCTGGCCGCGGCCTGCGACGTGGCGGACCTGCACGAGGAGGGGCACGAGGCCTACACCGCCCTGGCGGCGCGCGAGGGCGACAGCCCCGAGCTGATCCTGCGCCTGGTCGGGCACTCCGTGGGCGCCAAGAAGCTGGAGCGCGCCTGGAGCGAGTGCGATCGCCTCCAGCGCCTGGATCCCTCCTTCTCCAAGCTCCGGCCGACCCAGGCGCGGGTCGCCGCCCTCATCGCCCAGGACTTCGAGGACAAGGGCCAGTACGCCTCGGCGGTCGAGTGGTGGAAGCGCCACATGGCCCTCGAGCCCGACTCGCCCCACCGCAAGCGCCTCGCCGAGGCGCAGATCGCCATCGGCGACCTGAACGCCGCCGTCCTCACCTACCGCGCGTGGTTCCGCCGCCACCCCACCGACCTGGAGGTGGCCCTCTGGCTGGGCCGCAACGAGCTGGAAGAGGGGCTCTACTCGGAGGCGCGGGAGTACTTCGAGGCGGTCCTCGAGCTGAGGCCCAACAACCTGGAGGCCATGCAGGGCCTCGCCAAGGTCGCCACCGGCGAAGGCAGCGACGACGAGGCCCTGCGCCTCTTCAACCGGATCCTCGCCCTCGAGAAGGACCACCTGCCCGCCACCATCGGGCTGATCGAGCAGGCTCTGCGATCCGGCGACCTCCAGAAGGCCCGCGAGGTCCTCGAGCGCCTCCTGGCCCAGAACCCCGACCACCCCGAGGCCCGCCGCGCCGGGGTCGCGGTCTACAAGGGCCTCGCCGGCTTCGCCGCGGGCTCGGAGGCCAAGGGGCACTGGGAGGCGGTTCTCGCCCTCGATCCCGAGGACCCCGACGCCCTCAAGGCCCTCGCCCGCGCGATCACCCAGCGCCCCGACGCCCCGCCTGCCATGGTCGCCCAGGCCTACTCGGAGGTCCTGGCGCACGCGCCGGACGACCCCGACGCCCAGGCCTACCTCGCGCGCCAGGCCTTCGAGAGGGGCGAGCGGGGCGAGGCCAAGCGCCTGCTCGCTCCTTCGGCCGTGCGCGAGACTCCCGCTGGCCGCCTGCTCTGTGCCGAGATCGCCCACGACGAGCGCAGGGACTCCGAGGCCTGGGACCTCTTGCGCGCGCTGGACCCCGAGACCGCCAACAGCCCGCGTGCCCGCACCCTCTTCGGCGACGTCGCGCGCCGCCTGGCCCAGACCCAGCCGGGTCCCGAGGCCATCGCGCTGTACCGCGAGCTCTTGCGGCACGACCCCGACGACCTCGAGGCCTACCACTCGCTCGCCGATCGCCTCGCCGAGGCGGGCGACACGAGCGAGGCCGTCTCGTGGCTGAAGAAGCTGCTCCTGCGCGATCCTTCCGACCCGCGCGCGACCCTCAAGGCGGCCGCCCTCCATTCGCAGCGCGGGGCCTCCGACGAGGCGCTGCGCCTGCTTTTGCCCCTCGTCGCCGAGGGGAATGCCGATGCCCTCGCGGCCAGCGCCGGGATCCACCTCGAGGCGGGCGATCGCGCCCAGGCGCGCGAAGCCTACGAGCGGATCCTCTCGATCGCCCCGCAGGACCGATCCGCCCGCAAGGCCCTGGCCGAGCTGGCCGCCCAGGAGGCCGACGGCCCGCTCGCCTGGAGCCACCTGCGCGCGCTTATCGAGGCGTTCCCCCAGGACGCCGGGCTGCGCTCGGAAGGCGAGCGACTGCTTCAAGGGCTGGTGGATCGGCTGGATCCCCGAGAGGCGATCGCCTGGTACGAGGAGGTCAACGCCGTCCTGGGCGAGTCGATCGAGGTGAGCGTCACCTACGCCGGCCTGCTGCGCCGGGTCGGGGAGGCACGGCAGGCCGCCGAGGTGCTCGAGGGAGTCCTCGAAAGGGCTCCCTACCGGCGCGACGTGGCCATGGAGCTTGGCGAGCACCACCTGGCCGAAGGCCGGCTCGACCGCGCCCGGGCCGCGTACGGCATCGCCGCCCAGAGCGGGGATCCCGCGGCCCTGCGCGCGCTCGGTGCCATCTCGCGGCAGGAGGGCGACCTGCCCCAGGCGACGGCCTGGCTCGAGAAGGCCCTCCTGCAGGTGCCAGACGACCCTGCCCTGGCCATGGAGGTCGCCGAGACCGCGTGCGAGGCGGGCGACGCGCGAAAGGCCCGCGAGCAGCTCGAGAAGGTCCTTTCCCACCAGCCGGATCACCCGCGCGCCCGCACCCTCCTGGCCATGGCCCGACGCGAGATCGCGCGCTCGGCCACAGGGCAAGAGGCGCTCGAGGCATGGAGCGCGCTGTCGAAGGCGGATCCCGCCGACGCCGAGGCCCACCGCGAGACCCTGCGCGCCGCCGAGCAGCTCGGCGACGAGGCCGCCGCCGAGCTGGCCCTCGAGCGCCTCGTCGCGGCCGACCCCCAGGACGCCGAGCGCGCCTTTTCGCTGGCCGCTCGCCACCACGCGAATAGCCGGTTCGACGAGGCCCGCGCCCTCTTCGCGCGCGCCGCAGAGGCGGGCATTCTCGAGGCCCACTGGTACCTGGCGGACCTGGCCGTGCGCGCGGGGATGCCCGACGAGGCCCGCGCCCAGCTCGAGCGCTACGGCCAGAGCGACTCGCGCGCCCTCGAGACGCGCGCGGCCATCGCCCGGGCCGAGGGGGACGCCGAGGGCGAGTGGCAGGCGCTGTTCGATAGGCAAGCCCCCGACCGGCGCGAGCGCCTCCTCGCCCTGGTCCGCCGCCTGCTCACGCGCACGCCGCCCGCCGAGGCCATCCAGTGGGCGGCGCGCGGCTTCGCGCTCACCCCGCTGCCGGGCGAGCTGAGCGCGCAGGCGGTCGCAGCCCTCGGCTTCTTCCACCAGAGCCAGGGCCGCCACCGCGAGGCCCTCGCCGCCTTCGAGTGGGCGGCTGCCGCCGGCGAGAGCGCCGCCATGGCCGCCCTTGCGCGGCGTGCGGTCCAGGAGAAGGACCTGGATCGCGCGGCGGCCTGGCTCTCGCGCGCGGTGGACCTGCGGCCCGACGACGAGCGCCTGAGCCTCGAGCTCGCCGAGCTCCACCTGCAGCGGAACGATCCCAACGCGGCCCTCTCGGTGCTGGAGGGCTTCCTCTCGCTCCACCCGGAGCACGCCTCGGCCCAGGCCCTCTGGGAGCGCTCCGCGCGCGAAGGCCGCCCCGAGGCCCTCCTGGCGGCGGCCGAGACGCACCTGAGCGCGGGGCGAGGGGCGCTGTGCGCGCGCCTGCTGGACCTCTACTGCGACGCCGTACCGGCGCAGGCCACGGGCCAGCGGGTGCTCACGGCCCGCTACGGCCTTTCGCGCCTCGCGGGGGATCGCCAGGACCAGTGGGAGGCCCTCGAGGCCCTCGCGCCGCTGCTTGCGCCGCACGACGCGCCGACCCTTCGCATGATCCGGCTCGGCCTGTGCTGGAGCGAGCTGGTCGACGAGAACTTCGAGCCCTGGCTCGATCGCGCCCGGGCCCTGGACCCGGCCGAGGAGGAGCTGCCCGCCGCCGCCCACCTCATGATCGGCGAGCTGTCCCTCCTGACGGACCGACGCGACGAGGCCCGCATGGCCTTCCTGGCCGCGGCCGGCCAGGGAGAGGGCCGCGCCTTCGCGGCATTGGCCCGCATGGCCGAGGAGGACGGCGACGTCGTCGAGGCCCGCGTCTGGTACCGCAAGGCACGCAAGCTGCTCAACGAGGACCCGTCGCTCGTCATCGCCCACGCCAAGAGCCTCGCCGAATCGGGCGAGCTGCGCGAGGCCAACGCCCAGCTCGACGACCTGCTCGACGACCACCCGGCCCTCGCCCCCGCCCTGCTCCTCCAGATCGAGATCGTGCGCAGCCTCGCCTACGAGACCGACGGCGAGGAGGCCCTCGGCTGGTACTCCAAGCTCGCGCGGCTCGCCCCCGACGACGCGGTTTCGCTCAGGCAGGTGGTGCGCCTGGCGACTCTGCTGGACCGGCAGGGCCAGGTGGTCGAGGCCCTCGAGCAGCTGGTCTCGGTGGATCCCCAGGACGCCGTCAGCGCGCTCGCCCTCGGCCTGCACCGCCTGGCCGAGGGCGAGGCGCTCGACGCGCGCGAGCTGCTCGCGCGCGCCTCCGAGGCCGACCTGCCCGAGGCCCACCTGCCGCTCGCCGAGCTGTACCTGGAGGAGGGCGACGCCGAGGGTGCCGCCAGGTGCCTCGAAGCCGACGCCCGCCACGCCCCCGAGAGCCCCCGGCGCCTGCGGGCCGAGCTCGCGCTGGCGCGCACGACCCGGGACCCGGATCGCTACTGGAACACCCTCGAAGCCCTCGCCGCCGAGGATCCCGCGCGCTGGGACGAGGCCCGGCGCGAGGCCGAGGCCGCGCTCGAGCAGGCCCCCGACGACGCGCTCGCCCTGCGCACCCTCTCGCGCCTGGCGCGCCGCGAGGGCCAAGCCGCAGAGGCCCTCGCGGCCCTCGAGTGCTACCTGGCCGAGCAGCCGCTCGATGCGACGGCTCGCCTGGATCGCGCCGAGCTGCTCGAGGCCCTCGACCGGCGAGGCGAGGCCTACGCCGCGCTCGAGGGCCTCGATCCCGCCCAGCCCGGGGCCGCCGAGCTCGAGCAGCGCCTGGCGCGGGCCCAGGGGCGCACGGCCCAAGCCGAGGACAGGCAGGCGGAGGCCTACGGCTGGTGGCGCAGGGTGCTCGCGCTGGCGCCGGACGACCGAGAGGCCATGCGGGCGATCGCCGATCTGCTGGGGGCGATGGGCCGGTCCTCGGAGGCGCTGCCCATGCTCTTCGGGCTCGCCAAGGACGCGAGCGACCCCGTCGACCCCCAGCGCCTCGCCGAGGCCCTCCTGGCGCAGCGCCGCACCGTCGAGGCCCGCGCCATCCTTCAATCGCTGGTGCGGGAGTGGGACCACATGCCCGCCTGGTCGGCGCTCTGCGAGCTCTCGCTCGAGCTGGGCGAGCTCGACGAGGCCTGGCAAGCCGCCGAGCGCCTGCTCCTAGACCGCGCCCCCGGGGCGGATGCCCTCGCCCTGCGGGTGCTCGGCGCCAAGGCCCGCGCCCTCGATCCGGCCGCGACCCCCGAGGCGGCCGCGAGCGCCTGGCAGGCAGTCCTCGAGCGGCAACCCGCCGACCCCGAGGCCCGCTTCGGGCTCGCGCGCGCGCTTGCCGCCTCGTCCCGGACCCGCGAGGCCATCGCGCTGCTCGAGGGGCTACTCGCCGAGGGGCAGGGCACCGGCCGCCTCAAGGCGCTTCTGGCCGAATGCTGCACGGCGGTGGGCGATGCCAAGCGAGCCGAGGCCCTCTACGCCGAGCTGCTCGACGCCCATCCCGACAACCCCACCGCCCTGATGGCGCTGGCGCGCGCCGCCCAGGCCCGCGGCGAGTTCGTGGAGGCTGCGACCTACTGCGAGCGGGTGCTCGCGCAGGCCCCGGACGAGGAGTCGCCTCGCGCCCGGGTGCTGCTCGCCTACTGCGCCCGGCAGCTGGCCGAAGCCGCCCGCCTGCGCCGGGACTTCGAGGAGGCCTTCCTCTTCGAGGAGGTGCTCTCGGCGCACCAGGCGCCCTCGCTCGACCTGCTGCGCTTCTCGGCGGAACTCGCCCGCGACGCCGGCTACCTCGCCACTGCCGCCTGGCGGTACCGCAGGCTCCTGCTCGCGTACCCCGACGCCCTCGAGGAGGCCCTGCAGCTCGCGCGGTGCTACCCGACGCCCGACGAGGGCCGCGCGGCCCTCGAGGCCCTCTGGGGCGAGCGCCAAGTCGTCGCGGCGGCTCACGCCCTCGCCATGGAGGCGCGCGACCAGGGCGAGGCCGAGCGCGCCATCGCCTGGTGGGATCGCGCCCTGTCGATCGCCCCCGAGCACCCGGTCTTCTTGCGCCGCGCGGCAGACCTGTGCCGGCGCGAGGAGCGAGCGGCCGAGGCCTGCGCCTACTACCGGCGCCTGTCGGCGGTCGTAGGCGACGACCCTGCCCTGCTCAAGACCTGGGGGGCGGTGGCGCTCCTAGGCGAACGCTGGGCCGACGCCCAGGAGCCCTTCCTGCGCCTTGCGAACGACCACGCGGACCGCGAGGCGGCCTGCACCCTCTCGCTGATCGCCGCGAGGACCGGCGACCACCAGGGTGCCTGGGACTGGGCCCAGCGCGTGCTCGAGCTCGGCGAGCACCCTCAGGCCGAGGCGCTGGCCGAAGAGGCCGCCCGCGCCCTTGCCGAGGAGGCGAGCGATCCCCAAGCGGCCGTCGCCTGGCGCCTCAAGGTCCTCGAGCTCGCCCCCGCGGACGTGGAGGGCTGGCTTTCGCTGGGCAGGGCCCGGGTGGCCGCAGGCGACCTCGAGGCCGCGCTCGAGACCTTCTGGCACGCCCACGAGCTTGCGCCCTACGAGGTCGGCCCGCTGCTCGAGCGGGCCGCGACCCTGCGCCGGATGGGCGATCCGGCCAGCGCCAAGGCCGCCTACGCCGAGGTGCTCGCCGAGGATCCGCGGCACGCCCCCTCCCTCTTCGCCCTGGCCGAGATGGCGTGGGAAGAGGACGACGTCCAGACCGTCTGGGAGCTCGGGCAACAGCTCCTGGCCCTGGACAACCGTGACCCCTCGGCCATGTCCCTCATCGGACGCTGCGCGCGCCGGCTCGCGGGCGAGGCGACCGACGCCCAGGACTGGGAAAACGCCATCCTCTACTGGGAGCTGCTGCTCTCCTTCACCCACGACGAGGCGGACGCCCTCGAGAACCTCGGCGAGGCCTACGTCCAGGCGGGCCGCTTCGCCGAGGCGGTCGGCATCCACCGCGAGCTGGTGCGCCTGTCCCCCGAGGACCTGAGCGTCAAGTACCGCCACGGCGAGATCGCGGCCATGGGCGGCTTCTGGGACGAGGCCCGGCAGTGCTTCGCCGAGCTACTTTCCACGGACCCCGGCCACCTGGCCAGCTACCATGCCCTCGCCCTGGTCGCCCTGGGCCTCGACGACCCCCAGGCCGCAGCCGAGCACTACCGCGCCGCCCTCGGCGTCGATCCGAACGATCTCGTCAGCCTCTTCGGGCTGGGGGGGCTGCTCTACTCGGAGGAGCGCTTCGAGGAGGCCTACCCCCCGCTCAAGCGCGCCGCCGAACTCTCGCGCGACGAGAGCGACCACGCCGACTACCTGGCCATGGCGCGCCGCTGCGCCGAGCGGCTCGCCGAGGCCTGCGCCGCTCGCGGCGCGCACGACGAGGCGGTTCGCTACCGGCAGGAGGCCGTCCTGCTCGATCCGCAGGACGCGAGTACCCACCGGGACCTGGCGCGGACCCTGCACGAGGCGGGGCGCAAGGCGGCGGCCATCGACGCCCTGACCGCCCTTCTCAAGGCCGATCCGAACGAGGCCGAGGCGACGTTCCTGCTCGGCGAGATCCACCGCGAGGGCGGCGATCTCGTCGGGGCCGAGCACCTCTACGAGGGGGTGGTGCGGACCGCGCCGCTGCACGTCGGCGCCCGCCTGGCCCTGGCCGAGCTCGCCGCCCAGGCCCGCGACTACGACCGCGCCTGGGAGCACCTCCAGGTGGCGCACCGCTTCGAGCCCCGCGACGAGCGGGTCCAGGCCCTGCACCGCAAGCTCACCGGCGCCTTCGCCGAGCGCCACCAGGGGGACGGCGACTTCGCGGGGGCCATCCGATGGTGGCAGCGCGCCTTCGAGGAGGACCCCCACGACACCCAGCTCCTGCGCAAGATCGCCCGCGCCCAGGTCTCCATCGCCCACCTGTCGGCCGCGGCCGAGACCTACGGCAAGATCCTGGAGGCCGACCCCAAGGACCTCGAGATCGCCCACATCCTCGCGGACATCCACCGGCAGCGCGGCGATCTGCGCTCGGCGGAGGGGGCCCTGCTGCGCATCGTCGCGCTCGACCCGCGCCACCTGCCCAGCCTGCGCGCCCTCATGCTGCTCGCCAAGGAGCGGCAGAACCCGCCCGAGGCCCTCAAGCGCGCCTACGACCTGCTGGACGTGGAGCCCCTGAACACCGAGGCCCTGATGCTGCTCGCGTGGAGCCACGAGCAGATGCTGGAGCGCCGGGCGGCCCTCGAGGCGGCCCGCGAGATCGTCGCAATCGACCCCCAGCACGCGGAGGCCTACCACCTCATGGGGCGCCTCGCGCGGGACCTGGGCGACGTGGATCTCGCCAAGAAGGCCCTGACCTCGGCCATCTACCACCAGCCGCGCGCCCCCTACTACCACACCATGGGTACCATCTACCAGGCGCTCGGCCAGACCGACGAGGCGCTCGCCGCCTTCGGCCAGGCGCTGGTACTCGATCCCGAGTGCGCCGACGCGCACGCGGATCTGGGCCTGGGCCTGATGCGCAAGGCCCAGCCCGACAAGGCGAAACCCCACCTCCAGCGCGCCTTCGCGCTGACGCCGCAGGATACCGAGCGGTCGTTGGCCCTCCAGTGCGCGCTCGACCTGATTGGATGAACAAGGAGACCCCCTCATGTCCCACCCCAAACTCGGCGTCAACATCGACCACGTGGCCACCCTCAGGCAGGCCCGCCGCACCGTCGAACCCGACCCGGTGGCCGCCGCCGTGCTGTGCGAGCTCGCCGGCGCCGACTCGATCACGGTCCACCTGCGCGAGGATCGCCGCCACATCCAGGACCGGGACGTGCTGGTGCTCAAGCAGTCGCTGCGCACCACGATGAACCTCGAGATCGCAGCCACCGACGAGATGGTCGCGATCGCCTGCGAGGTGAGGCCCGCGCAGGTCTGCCTGGTGCCCGAGAAGCGCCAGGAGGTCACCACCGAGGGCGGCCTCGACGTGATCCGCAACCGCGCCGGCGTCGAGAAGGCGGTGCGCGCGCTGCAGGAGGCGGGCATCGTGGTGTCGCTGTTCATCGACCCGGACCCCGCGCAGGTCCGCGAGAGCCGCGCGATCGGAGCGGATGCGATCGAGCTGCACACCGGCGCCTACGCCGAGGCCTGGCCCCACGCGCAAACCGAGCTCGTTCGCATCCAGGAAGCCGCCAAGGAGACCCTGGCCCAGGGCCTTCGCCTTCACGCCGGCCACGGCCTGACCTACTGGAACGTTCGGCCCATCGCCGAGATCCCCGGCATGGCCGAGCTGAACATCGGTCACTCCGTCATGGCGCGCGCCGTGCTGGTCGGCATGGAGCGAGCCGTCCGAGAGATGAGAGAAGCCATCAAGGGGGCGTGACCCGGAACCATTTGCGCGCGGCCGGAGTCATGGAGCATGAGCGCCCCTGCGCGGGGCGCGAGCATCCGTCCATTGTGAGGGAGAGATGGGAAACAACTTCAAGACCTTCATCCTGATGGCGGCCCTGACCGCCCTGGTCCTCGGGGCCGGGATGGTGCTCGGCGGGCGCAACGGCCTGATGATCGGGCTGGTCCTCACCATCGCGATGAACTTCGCGAGCTACTGGTTCTCCGACAAGATCGCGCTGGCCATGAGCGGCGCCCAGGAGACCACCCCCCAGCAGTCCCCCGAGCTGTTCCGCGTGATCCAGCACCTGACCCAGCGCGCGGGGCTGCCCATGCCGCGGGTCTACATCACCCCGGACTGGACGCCCAACGCCTTCGCCACCGGGCGAAACCCCGAGCATGCCGCCGTCGCCGTGACCCAGGGCATCCTCCAGGTGCTCGATCGCGACGAGCTCGAGGGCGTGCTCGCCCACGAGCTCGCCCACGTCAAGAACCGGGACATCCTGATCTCGTCGGTGGCCGCCATGCTCGCCGGCGCCCTGACCCAGCTCGCCCACGTCTTCCAGTGGGGCCTGATGTTCGGCGGCAACCGCGACAACGAGGAGGGCCCGGGCCTCGGCGCCCAGCTCGCCATGATGGTGGTCGCCCCCATCGCGGCGAGCCTGGTCCAGATGGCCGTCTCGCGCTCGCGCGAGTTCGAGGCCGACCGGATCGGCGCCCAGATCTGCGGGCGGCCCATGGCGCTGGCCAATGCCCTTCTCAAGCTCGAGCGCGGCGTCGAGCAGCACCCCATGGCCAACGCCAACCCCGCCACCGCCCACATGTACATCGTCAACCCGTTCGCGGGGATGGGCAGCGCCCTCTTCAACCTGTTCAGCACCCACCCGAGCACCGAGGAGCGCGTCGCGCGCCTGCGCGCCCAGGCGACCGGCGTCTCCTACTGATCGGCGCCATTCCGCCAGCCCCCGCCAGCCCCCGCCCCGGCGGGGGCTGGTCCACATTGCCGTACACGCTTGTCAGTCATGCCATTGATGAAACTTGATTAACTTGCATTACAATGATCTCCTCTGATTGATCGCTGGAGGAGGGAAGGCATGTCGCTCGAAGACCAGGTCGCACGCTTCATCGAGAACCTCGCTGGGGGATCCGGCCTGCCCCTTCGCATCCAGCTCTGGAACGGGCGGCTGATCGCGCTTGCGCCCGATCCTCCCATCACCATCACCCTGCCGCGAGCCGAGGCCGCGCGGTACCTTCTGGCCCCCTCTCTGGCCCGGCTCGGCGAAGCGTACGTCGAGGGCCATCTCCAGGTGACGGGATCCGTCTGGGAGATCCTCAGGCTCGCAGAGACGCTCAGCCGCCAGGCCGAAGGCATGTCCCGGCGAAAGCCGTGGCGCCCCTTCGTCCACTCTCGCAAGCGCGACGCCGAGGCAATCCAGTACCACTACGACGTCTCCAACGACTTCTACCGGCTCTGGCTCGACCGCAACATGGTCTACTCCTGCGGCTACTTCGAGGGCGGGACCGAGGACATCCACCAGGCCCAGGAGCAGAAGCTCGACCACATCTGTCGCAAGCTCCTCTTGCAGCCCGGCGAGCGCTTCCTGGACATCGGGTGCGGCTGGGGAAGCCTGCTTCGCTGGGCGGCCAAGCACTACGGGGTGGAGGCCACGGGCATCACCCTCAGCCGCAACCAGTTCGACTACGCCAGCGCCCTGATCAAGGAAGAGGGACTCGAGGATCGCTGCAGGGTCCTGCTGTGCGATTACCGGGACCTCGCGGGCGAGGGCGACTACGACAAGATCGCCAGCGTGGGCATGTTCGAGCACGTCGGGGAGAAGAACCTCCCGCTGTACTTCGGCGTCGCCCACCGCCTGCTCAGGGACGGGGGACTGATGCTCAACCACGGCATCGCCACCTCCGAAGCCAATCCCTCGGCCCACGACGTGGGCGCGGGCGAGTTCATCGAGCGCTACGTCTTCCCCTACGGCGAGACCCCGGCCCTGAGCACGGTCATTCGCGACATGGGGGCGCAGGGGCTGGAGATCTTGGACGTCGAGGGCCTTCGCCCCCACTACGCCCAGACCCTCATGCACTGGGTCTCGCGCCTCGAGGCGAACCGGGAGGCGGCCATCGACCTGGTGGGCGGCAAGCGATACCGGATCTGGCAGATCTACATGGCAGGCTGCGCCCACGCCTTCGAGCACGGCTGGGTCTCGGTCTACCAGCTGCTGGTCAGCAAGCAAAAAGCGGGGATCCCCGCGCTGCCGTGGAGCCGCGCGCACCTCTACACCCCCCGGGATCGCGTCGCGCACGCCCGCCTCCACCGCCCGGAGATCGCGCTCTCGCCCTCGCCCTGAGGGCGTTCGGCCGGGAGGCTCCTTTCCCAATAAATCTCCCTCAAATCTGTGTTAAATGCAGCAAATCAAGCGCGCGAGCGGGGATGATAAAGGCAGCCCCCTCGAAGGGACTGACGGGAAAGGAGCCTCCGCCCATGACCGGAGACTTGATCGGCGCGCTCAACCAGGGTCGCCAGCACATCGGCGAGTTGCTGGTCAACCTCAAGAAGATCGACCGCAACCAGCTCGACGCGGCGCTTGGCGAGCAGGCCAGGCTCAACGCGCAGCTCGGCGAGGTGCTGGTCGCCCAGGGCCACATCAGCCAGCAGGACCTGGACCACGCCCTGGCGATCCAGAACAACCGCGACCCGCAGGCCCCGATGCTCGCCCGCAAGAAGCTGGGCGACCTGTTGCTCGACACCGGCAAGCTGACCACCGCCCAGCTCCAGGCGGCCCTCGAGACCCAGAACCTCACGCAGCAGAAGATCGGCGAGGTCCTGCTCGAGATGGGCTTCGTCACCCAGCGCGACATCGACAGCGCCCTTCGGGTGCAGGACAGCCTGGCCTTCTCCTCGCGCCAGCGCATCCTCGATCGCCTCGAGTCCCGCAACGCGGCCGAGGCCGCCGCTTCAAGGCAGCGCGCGCCGCTCGCCGCCGAGCTCGAGCGGAGCTTCCCCAACCGCGGCCGCTTCCTGGACGCCGCCGCGCAGTCGGCCTTCGCCTCGGCCTTCGGGCGCGCCATGACCCCCCAGGAGCTCACCGACTGGCGCGCAAAGCTCACCTTCGTCTACCCCGAAGGGGCGCGCCTCGGCGAGGCCCTGCCTGCCGACTTCAATCGTTCGGCCGCCTTCCAGCGCCTCTCGGCCTTCTTCCAGAACGTGATCGCCGAGCGCATCACCCAACTCGCCGGCGGCGACAGCGTCCAGAAGAAGTTCGACCGCCAGGGCAACGTCGAGGTCACGGGCCTCTCCGCGCGCGACCTCGAGATCGCCATCGAGGTGGTGACCGCCCAGGCGTTCGACCCCCAGATCGCCGCCGAGCGCTTCCTCGAACAGTCGCCGCGCGCCTTCTTCCGCGCCATGGTCGGGCGCGACTTTGCCTCCGACGCCGAGGAGGCCCTCTTCCAGCGGCTGCTCGACGGCCCCCAGGCTTCGGCCAATCGCGACGCCCTGCGCCGCCTGCAGGGGCTCTTGCGCGACACCTTCTCGGCCTATCCCCTGGCGCGCTCGGACAAGGCCATCCGCGCCTCGCTCACCCCCGACGAGGAGGAGATCAAGGAGCTGCTCGAGGGCCTGCGCAAGTTCAGCGAGCGCGAGGCTCTGCGCCTCTTCCAGGAGAAGGAGTGGTGGTACCGCAAGCTGGAGCTCGCCGCCCAGACCGAGGGAATGCTGCGCAACCAGCTGGACACCATCAAGGCCGAGCAGCAGATCAAGAAGGTGATGGAGCTCGTCGAGCGCCTGCTCGGCCGGATCCCCCCCGGCATGATGAAGCTCATCAAGCAGCTGGTCGGCATGGTCGCCAGCGGTGCGATCCCCAACATGGCGGCCCTCGAGCAGATGATCCTCAACCTCTTCGAGCAGGTCCTGCAGCGCTTCTCCGCCAAGATGGGCCGCAACCCGAGCCCCGACGAGCTGGCGCAGGCCATGGAGCTGGTGCTCGGCGACGTGGCGGGCGGCGGCAAGGACCCCCTCGCCAAGCTGGACAAGCAGCTGGACGCCCTCAAGGACGGCAAGAGCCCCCAGGGCGGCCTCAGCATGGACAAGGCGATCGCCCTGGTCAACACCGTCAACTTCGAGTTCAAGGGCCAGTTCGACGGCTCGGTGGACGCCCAGGACCCCTGGGTGCTGGCGCTGGTCAACGGCGACCAGAGCCCCGAGGCCATGCAGGAGGCCTTCCGGTCATACTACAAGGCCGAGAAGCGGGGCATCGGCCTGCCGGAGGCCCTCTCCTTCGTCGAGTTCATGAACCTCTCTTACAAGGGAATCAAGCTGGACGCGGACCCCTTCGACCCCTACGTCCAGAAGCTCCTGACCGGCGAGATGAGCCCCGGCGAGGTCGATCGCGAGTGGCGCGCCATCTTCCGGGGCGAGCCCGAGCCGGCGCTGGCCTAGCAACAAGCAGAAGGGGGGGGCGGTCGAACGACCGCCCCCCCCTTCTGCTTGGCTCGAAGGCTACCTCACGATGCCGAGCAGGTCGTCCATGGCCTTGTTGTAGTCCTGGAGGAAGGTCGACAGGTTGCGGTAGACGAAGTTGGCGCTCTCGCTCTCGATCTCGAGCTGCCTGAGGGTGGACTGGGCGTCCATGTACTCGAGGCTCTGGGGCAGGACGTGCGGGGCGTTGACGCCCTCGCGCCGGAACCAGCCGCGCACCGAGTCGGCCACGATGCCCTGGCGGGCATTGACCGGCGCGGCGTAGACCTCGCTGCCGTAGCCCGAGGTGACCAGGTTGGCGGCCCCCGGGATCTTGACGACGGCCAGGTCGCTGTCGTGGTCCTTGCGGTCCGAGTAGAAGGGCACGAGCTGGCCGTCGTTCAGGCCGCTGATGTCGCCCGAGACGCTCTCCCCGATCAGGCCCTTGATGCGCCCCGGCGTCGCCTTGGAGGCGTCGGTGAAGTAGCCGTCGCGCTCGAAGGGGTAAGCCGCCGACATCACCATCCCGACGGGCTCCTCGACGCCGTTGACCATCGGAGGCTTGGCCACCTTGGTCTGGCCGGTGGCCGGATCGACCGCGATGTCCTGCTGGCGCAGCACGAGCAGCCCCTGGGGGTTGACCAGGTTGTAGATGGGGACCTTGGTGCCGCTCACCTCGACGGTGCCGGTCTGCTTCCAGGTGAAGGAGCCGTTGCGGGTGAAGAAGACGCGCGCGCCGGCCGCCTTGCTCTCGGCCACGGCGAAGAAGCCGTCGCCCACGATGCTCAGGTGGGTGGCGGTCGCGTTGGCGTCCTGCTCGCGGCTCGGCTTGGAGGCCGCGGGCGAGATCTTGTAGCCCTGGACGATCAGCTCGGAGTTGTAGCTCTGGGCGCCGGCCTGCGAGCCCCGGCCGGAGTTGAGGGGGATCCCCGTGCTCATGTCCACGTTGCCCGACTTGACGCCGAGGAAGATGTCGCGCTTCTTGAAGCCCGGGGTCACCGAGCCCATCATGTTGTGGACGATGTTGGCGCGCCACGCGTCGATGGATCGGAACGAGTTGATGAGGTTGTACCTGAGGTCGGAACCCATCGGCACGCTCCTTTGCTGCGGGGAACCAGGCGAGATATCCCCTTCGTACCCGGTGCCCGCTCGCGCTTAACCCGAAAAAAATCCGCCGGCTCGCTGGAGCCGGCGGATCGCTAGGTGAGCGCCCGGGTCTAGAACGCGTTGCCCAGGTAGAGGGGCATCATCTTGCGCCAGGTCGTCCAGTCGTGCCGCATGTCGTGGCCCCACAGGTCGAGGTTGTGCCAGATGCCCTTCTCCCAGAGGAGCTTGGACATCTTGCGGGACTGGCCGGGGGCCTCGTAGTCGCCCTGGCCGCTCAGGATGTGGATGTTCCTGCCGTGCGAGCGAAGCTGCTGGATGAACCAGGGATCGCTGAGACCGGGCATGTAGTGGAACGGCGAGTTGAAGTAGACGTTCTTGTCGACGTAGCCGTCAGTCCAGGGATCCAGGTCGTAGGCGCCCGACATGGCGATGGTGCCGCCGAACATGTCGGGGTGACGCAGCAGGACGTTCATGGCGTGGTAGGCGCCCATGCTGGCCCCGGTGGTGACGATGTGCTGGCGGGCCCCCATGTGGTTCCAGATGAAGGGGACGACTTCCTTGGTCACGTAGGCGTCGTAGTACTCGTGCTTGCGGGCGCGCTCCGACGGGTGGATGCGGGTGTTCATCCAGGTGTGGGCGTTGACGCTGTCGATCGAGAAGACCTTGACCTTGCCGGCCTCGATCCAGGGCCGCATGACCTCGATCAGGTAGAAGCGCTCGTACTCCTCGAAGTCCGCCGCCGCGGTGGGGAACATCAGGAGGGGGAAGCCGTAGTGACCATAGACGGCGATCGGCATCTTCTTGCCGATGCGATCGCTGTACCAGTGATGAACCTCTTTTCTCATGAGATCCTTTCTCTCTTGACGCAACGTTGACTTCCACCGGGTGAGCCGGTCCTTACCCATTGAAACAGAATAAGGCCCGTTTGTCAGTCGCGAGATCCGGCGTCGGTGTGGGTTCGGCCATTGTATCACCCGGCCCGAATCCGGCACGCAAGTTTGGGCGTCGCACCGGCGATAACCCTCCAAACGGATTAACAACAGCTAATGCTTCTTGCAAGGTCCGATGAAAGGGCAACGATGATGAACCGCATTCAACGTCTGGCACTCGCCTTCACGCTGGCCCTCGGCCTGAGCGGGTGCGGCATGCTCCCCGCGGGCCTGCAGACCGGCACCGGCGACCAGGTCACGGCGCAGAAGCACAAGGCCGGCGCCCTCTCGCTCATCGTCCTGCCCGACATGGGTCACGCGACGCTCGTGGATGCGATCCGCGGCGCCAAGAAGTCGATCATGGTCGAGACCTACATGTTCACCAACTACGACGCCAGCGCCCAGCTGGTGGCTGCGCTGGTCGAGCGCGCCAAGGCGGGCGTCGAGGTCAAGGTGATCCTGGAGGCGAACCCCTACATCCCGCCCAAGCCGCTCGCCCCCGGTGAGCAGCCGAGCTTCGGCAACAACGTGAACAAGGACACCATCCAGGCGCTCATCGCGGGCGGGGTGCGGGTCAAGCGCTCGAGCCCGAAGTTCCGCTACACCCACCAGAAGACCATGGTCATCGACGAGCAGACCGCCTACATCATGACCCTCAACTTCACCAACTCGGGCCTGACCACCAACCGCGAGTACGCGGTGGTGGACCGCGACCCCTCGGACATCAGCGAGCTCAAGCGCATCTTCGAGGCCGACTGGGAGGAGCTGACCTACCTGCCCAAGGACCCCGACCTGGTGGTGAGCCCCAACAACTCGCGGGCGCGCATCCTCAAGCTGATCGACTCGGCCAAGAAGACCCTGATGGTGCAGTGCGAGTTCGTGAGCGACCCCGAGATCGCCGCTCACCTCGGCGCTCGCGCCAGGGCCGGGGTCGACGTCAAGGTCATGATGGCCCAGTTCGACAAGGACCCGAACACCGGCCGCGACTCGAACGCGGACTCCCAGGCCCTCCTCAACGGGCAGGGCGTCAACCAGGTTCTCTTCGGCAAGAGCATCAAGATGCACGCCAAGATGATCCTCGCGGACAATGCCCGCGCCTACGTCGGCTCGGAGAACATGACCTCCAACTCGCTGGACAACAACCGCGAGATGGGCGTCGTGGTCGAGGACAAGGGCATCGTGGAGACGCTCGCCAAGACCGCGTTGAAGGACTGGGCGGCCCGCTAGGCGCCCGATTCAAGCGAAGAGGCCCGGGTCGCGAACGCGACCCGGGCCTCTTCGCTTGAAGGCTCAGGGCTGCTTGTAGTCGAACGGATAGCCCTGGGCGATCCACTCGTTGATGCCGCCCTTGAGGACGTAGACGTTCTTGCGCTTGTACTGGTTGGTGAGATTGAAGGCCGCGATGATGCTCGCCTCGTCGTGCGGGCAGGCGCAGTACAGCACCAGCAGATCCTTGGGCCCCACCTTGGGCCCCCAGCTCGCGATCTCCTTGCCGGGCAGGGACCTGGCTCCCTGGATCCGGCGGACGTTGAAGGAGTCCGCCTTGCGGACGTCCCCGATGACGATCGCCTCGCCGCGCTTCATGCGCTGGACGACCTCTCGCGGGCTCAGGAACTTGGCGGCCTGCTGGGCCTCGGGCGAGGGCGGGGTCGCCGCGGCGGCAGGCGGCTGGAAGGGGAGCGCGACCAGCGCGCTCAGCGCGAAGCCACCGAGAAAGACACGAGCAATGGACATGGGGGGCCTCCCGAAC
>DATNQI010000010.1 GCA_036704125.1 Pantanalinema sp.
CTTTTTTGAATTTTTTTACGAGCTGACCAGCAGCTCCTCGAGCTGCTCGCGGCTGACCACGTACCGCTCGTTGCAGAAGTGGCAGGTGGCCTCGGCCTGGCCCTGCTCCTCGATGATCTCGCGGATCTCCTTGGGGCCGAGGCTCGCCAGCGCGCGCATGACCCGCTCGGTCGAGCAGGGGCACTCGAAGCGGACGGTCTCGTCCTGTTGCAAGATCTCGACGGCGAAGCCCGAGAGCGCCGCCTGGAGGATCTTGTCGAGGCTGCCGTACTGCCGTGCGAGCTGGGTGAAGGAGGGCAGGTTCTTGAGGGTTTCCTCGAGCCGCTCGGCGATCTCGTCGCCGGCATTCGGCATCAGCTGGACCAAGAGGCCGCCCGAGACCTCGACCTCGCCGCTCGGCTGGACGAAGATGCCCAGGGAGAGCGCCGACGGGGTCTGCATGGAGGTGGCCATGTAGTGGGTGAAGTCGTCGCCCAGCTCGCCGCTGACCAGCTCGACGGTGCCGGTGTAGGGCTGACCGCCCAGGCCGTTGTCGTGGACGATCGAGAGGGTGCCCGAGCGGCCGACGGCGCCGCCCACGTCGAGGGTGCCGTGCGGGGTGGGGGGCAGGTTGGTCTCGGGTCGCGAGACGTAGCCCCGGACGGCGCCGTTGGCGCGCGCATCGACCAGGATCAGGCCCAGGGGCCCATCGCCCAGCACTCGGATGGTGAGGCTGCCGCGCTCGTCCTTCATGGTGGCCGACGCGGTCAAAAGGCCGGCGCTCAGGGCCTTGCCGAGCGCCGCCGTGGCGGTGGGGCTCGTGTCGTGGCGCCGGCGGGCCTCGTTGACCAGCTCGGTCGTGAAGGCGGCGACGGCGCGGATGCGGCCGTCCGCTGCGGTGGCTTTGATCAGGGTATCAGGCATGGCGAAGTCCTATCGACGGGTCAGCTGTCACGCGGCAATTCGACACATTCTATCATGGTGTAGAATCGGATGGTTCTTGAGTTTCACCCCATCCAAAGGAGCTCGGATGAAGGATCTTGCCCATCGGGCGCTGAATCGCGCCCAGCTGTCGGGCGCCGACTATGTCGACGTGCGCTTCGTGAAGCGCACCTTCGAGACCATCACCGTCAAGGACGGCCACCTGGCGGGCCTTTCCCTGGACGAGAGCGCGGGCTTCGGGGTCCGGGCCCTCTACCGGGGATCGTGGGGCTTCGCCTCGAGCGCGCAGGTCACCCCCGACGAGGTGGATCGCGTCGCTGCCCTGGCCGTGGCGATCGCCAAGGCCAGCCACACCGTCCAGCGCGAGAAGGTGGACCTGGGCCCGGCGGTCGCCACGGTGGGCCGGTACGAGACCCCCATCGGCGAGGACCCCTTCAGGGTCTCCCTGGAGGAGAAGATCGCCATCCTGATGGCGGCCGACGCGGAGATGCGCGCGGTTCCCGAGATCCGCTCGACCGAGGCGTCCCTCGGCTGCCAGCGCGAGGAGAAGACCTTCGCCTCGACCGAGGGGGCCTTCATCGAGCAGGTCCTCACCGAGACCGGCTGCGGGATCGCGGCCACCGCGGTGGGCAACGGCGACGTCCAGCGCCGCAGCTATCCCAACAGCTTCGGGCGCCACCAGGCCACCCGGGGCTTCGAGCTGGTGCGCGAGGTGGACCTGGTCGGCAATGCCCGCCGCATCGCCGAGGAGGCCGCGAGCCTTCTGACGGCCCCGGTCTGCCCCTCAAGGGTCACGACCCTGGTGCTGGATCCGACCCAGCTGGCATTGCAGGTCCACGAGTCCATCGGCCATGCCATCGAGCTGGACCGGGTCTTCGGGATGGAGGCCTCCTTCGCGGGCACGAGCTTCCTCGATCCCACCATGCTCGACGGCTTCCGCTACGGCTCGGACATCGTCAACGTGACGGCGGATGCGACCGCGTCCGGCGGGCTCGGCACCTTCGGCTACGACGACGAGGGGATGCCCGCCCAGCGCGCGCCCATCATCGAGAAGGGGATCTTCAGGGGCTTCTTGAGCTCCCGCGAGACGGCCACCAAGATCGGCCGCGCCTCCAACGGGACCATGCGGGCCGACGGCTGGGAGCGCATGCCCATGATCCGGATGACCAACGTCAACCTGGAGCCCGGCGCCCACAGCTTCGCCCACCTGATCGGCGAGGTCGAGGACGGCATCTACATGCACACCAACAAGAGCTGGAGCATCGACGACAAGCGCGTCAACTTCCAGTTCGGGTGCGAGATCGCCTGGGAGATCAAGGGGGGCAAGCTCGGCCGCCTCCTCAAGAATCCGACCTACACCGGCCTGACCCCCGAGTTCTGGGCCAGCTGCGACGCCATCGGCGACAAGAGCCAGTGGCAGATCTGGGGCACTCCCAACTGCGGCAAGGGCCAGCCCGGCCAGACGGCCCACGTGGGCCACGGCGCAGCCCCCGCCCGCTTCCGCAACGTCCGCGTGGGGATTCTTTCATGACCGTTACCAGCAAGCACCTTGCCGACCAAGTCCTTTCGCTCTCCAAGGCCGCCGAGACCGAGGTCCTCGTCGCCGAGCGCGAGAGCCACCTGACCCGCTTCGCCAACTCCGAGATCCACCAGAACGTCTCGGAGCGCAACACCGAGGTCCGGGTGCGGGTCATCGAGGAGGGCCGCGTCGGGGTCGCCTCGACCAACGACCTCTCGGAGGCCTCCCTGTCGCGCCTGGTCGAGCGGGCCCGCATGCTCGCAAGCCACGCGCCGGCCACCGAGCTGCCGCCTTTGCCGGGGCCGCAGGAGTACGCGGCGGTGCCTCACGCCTACGCGCCGGCCACCGCTGGCAGCACCCCCGAGGACCGCGCCCGGGTCGCGGGCGTCGCGTGCCGCCTGGCCCTCGAGGCGGGCCTCAACGCCTTCGGCGCCTTCGAGACCGCCACGGGCCGCCGGACGATCGCGAACTCGCGCGGCCTGTTCGCGACCCAGCAGGCCACCAAGGCCGACTACAACCTGGTCGTGATGGGGAGCGACTCGTCGGGCTACGCGTCGTTCACCGCCGCGGACGCTTCCGGCCTCGATGCCGAGGCCCTGGCGCGCCATGCCATCTACAAGGCCCTCAGGAGCGTGCATCCGGTGGCGATCGCCCCGGGCGCCTACACCGTCCTGCTCGAGGAGGACGCCGTGGCGGATCTGCTCGATTACGTGGCCGCGGCGGGCTTCGGCGGGCAGGGCCTGGTCGATGGGGTTTCCTTCGTCTCGGGCCGGCTCGGAGAGCGGCTCTTCGGCGAAAACGTGACGGTGTGGGACGACCCGCTGGGGCAGGGGATGCTGCCAGCGGCCTTCGACGGGACGGGGGTGGCCAAGGGTCGACTCTGCCTGATCGAGAATGGGATCGCCCGGGCGGTCGCCCACGACTCCGACACGGCCCACCGTCTCGGGGTGGCCTCGACCGGCCACGCCTTCCCGGCGCCCAGCCCCTCGGGGCCCTACCCCAGCCACCTGCACATGGAGGGGGGAAAAGCGAGCCGCTCCGAGATGCTGCGCGGGATCGAGCGAGGGATCCTGGTGACCCGCTTCCACTACACCAACCTGGCCGACGCTCACACCGCGACCATGACCGGCATGACCCGCGACGGCACCTTCTTGATCGAGAACGGTGAGCTGACGCGCCCCCTCAAGAACCTGCGCTTCACCTCAGGCGGGATCGACGCCCTCAACCACGTGCGGATGATCGGCCAGGAGACCAAGCTCGTGCCCGGCTGGTACGGCGCCACTCGCGCGCCGGCCCTGGTGGTGGACGGCTTCCGCTTCTCCGGGGTGACGATGTTCTAGCGGGGGCTCTCCTTCTCGACCTCGGGGTGCCACGCCAGGTAGCGGATCACGTCCGACTGGCTGAGCACCCCGACCACCTCGCCCCCTTCCACCACCGGGAGGCGCCCCACGTCGAGCTGGCTGAAGCGCTGCAGCGCGTCGGATACGCTGAGGTGCGGATCCAGCGCCTGAGCCTCGCTCAGGGGGGTCATGACCTCGCGTACCCGCAGGCGTGGCCAGTCCTCGGGGGGGACGGCCTTGATCTGCTTGGCCTCCAGGAGCCCGTCCAGGTGGCCGTCCACGACCGGGTAGCCCTCGTAGGGGTAGCGCAGGAGGTAGCCGTCCACCACCGCCTGGAGCGTCATCTCCGGGTCGAGCACCCTGGGGTCGCGGGTCATGAGCGTCCCGACCCCCACCCGCGAGAGCGCCGCGTGAAGGACCATCTCGCCGTACTGGCTGCTTGCCGCCTGGACGAGCAGGTACCCGATGAAGCCCACCCAGACCGCCCCGAAGAGGTCGCCCGCCATCAGACGCAAGAGGCCCCACAGCATCAGGAGGCCGCCCACGACCTGACCGCCGCGCGAGGCGATGCGCGTGGCGCGGCGCAGGCTGCCCGTGGCCTGCCAGGCGGCCGCGCGCAGCACGCGGCCCCCGTCGAGGGGGAAGCCGGGTAGCAGGTTGAAGAGGCCGAGGGCCAGGTTGACCACCGCGAGCCAGGCGCAGACCCCGCTGGCCGCGAAGAAGCCGGGCAGCGAGCCGAGGCCGCGGGCCGACAGGGCGAAGGCCGCGGCCAGGGCGAAGCTCATCAGGGGGCCTGCGATCGCCACCTTGAACTCGATGGAGGGGCTCGGCAGCTCCTGGGTGGTCTCGGAGATGCCGCCGAAGACGAAGAGCACGATCCGGCGCACCCTGAGGCCGTAGTGCTGGCTGACCAGCGAGTGCGAGAGCTCGTGGGCGACGAGCGAGGCGAAGAAGAGAAGGGTCGTCACCGCCCCCATGGCCAGGTGGACGCCGCTCGAGAGGCCGGGGTAGGTCGCCGGGAAGACCGCCGCGCTCAAGGACCAGAGGATGATCGCGAAGATGATGAGCCAGGAGGCGTTGATCTCGATGGGGATCCCGAACAGGGTGGCGATCCGGAAGCCTTTCACGCGCGCCTCCTCTCGTGGGCATGGCGCCACCTTACGCCATGGCGTGGCATTTCCCAATCAGCGTGCGAGGCATCTGGGGGACGGACGCGCCTTGTGACGCGCGTTTCGGGAGATATGATCGCGCCACGTCACCCCTGACTCATTCGGAAAGGAGGCTCATCATGGCACTCACGCGATGGGAGCCCGTGGGCGTTCGTTCGCTCAGAGACCAGTTCAACCGGATGTTCGAGGACGTCATGACCCCGGCCATGCGCAGCGGGTTCGGTCTGGTGGGGCCGGCGCTCGACGTGTACGAGAAGGACGGCGAGGTCTACGTCGAGGCCGAGTTGCCCGGCATGGCCATCAAGGACGTCGAGATCACCTCGACCGAGAACACCCTCACCCTCAAGGGCGAGACAAGCCGGGAAACCGAGGTCAACGAGGAGAATTACCACCGCTCGGAGCGGCGCTTCGGCTCGTTCGTTCGCACGATCGAGCTTCCGAGCCCGATCAACCCCGAGCAGGCCAAGGCGTCGTTCAAGGACGGCGTGCTGACCATCCATGCGCCCCTGGCCGCGGGGGCGACACCCAAGCGGATCGCCGTGGAGGGCGAGAAGTCATAGCCGACGGCATCGCGAGAGGGGTTCGGGAGGGGAAACCGCCCCGAACCCCTCTCGCGATGCCGTATAATGGAGCGTCCATCCGTCAAGGGGGCCTCCATGATTCGCATCCGGGACGTCAAGAAGCGCTACCAGGCCGGTGACCAGGCGATTTTCGCCCTGGCCGGGGTGAGTCTCGACATCCAGGAGGGCGAGTTCGTCGCCATCATGGGCACGAGCGGCTCGGGCAAGTCCACCCTCATGAACATCATCGGCTGCCTGGATCGAGCGAGCGAGGGCGAGTACGCCCTGGACGGCCTGCCCATCGCCCAGTACGACGACAACGCCCTGGCCGGGGTCCGCAACCGGAAGCTCGGCTTCGTGTTCCAGAGCTTCAACCTCCTGCCCCGCACCACCGCCCTGGAGAACGTCGCGCTGCCCCTGCTCTACGCGGGGGTCAAGCCCGCCGAGCGCAGGGCCCGCGCCCTCGAGGCCCTCGATCGGGTGGGGCTTTCCGATCGCGCCGGCCACACCCCGAGCCAGCTCTCGGGCGGCCAGCAGCAGCGGGTGGCCATCGCCCGCGCCATCGTCAACCGCCCCAGGATCCTGCTCGCCGACGAGCCGACCGGCGCCCTCGACTCCAGGACCAGCGACGAGATCATGGCCCTGTTCACGGCCCTCAACGCCCAGGGGATGACGGTCGTGCTCGTGACCCACGAGCCCGACGTGGCCGCCTACGCGCGGCGGATCATCCGGTTCAGGGATGGCCGCATCCTCTCCGACGAGGCCAACGTGCCCACGAGGTCCGCCCACGCATGAAGCCCTTCGCCCTCGCCCTCTTGTTGACCGCCGCCCTGGCGCAAGGCGCATGGGCCGCCGAGCCCCTGACCCTGGAGGGTGCGATCGCGCGCGCCCTCTCGACCCACCCCGACGCCCTGATCGCCGACACGCGCCAGACCGCAGCCGAGCTCGCCGTGGCCGACGCCCAGAGCCAGCGTTTCAGCCTGAGCACCGAGGTCTCGGCCCTCTCCCGCACCTCCCAGGCGGGCCTGCTCGGCCAGGGCGCCTTGCCCCCATCCACCAGCCAGCAGAGCGTCAACGGCAACGTCAGCTTGACCGTCCCCATCTTCACGGGCTTCAAGCTGAGCAACGGGATCGCCTCGGCCGAGCACCAGCGCGACGCGGCCTCCGCGCAGCGCCTCCAGGCCCGGCAGGATCTCGCCATCCAGGTGACGCGGGCCTTCTGGCAGCTTCGGAAGGCCGAGCTGACCGAGGAGATCCAGCAGGTGGCCATCGACCAGACGGAGCGCACCCTCAAGCTGACCCGCGCGGGCTACGCCCTCGGCCGTCAGACCAGCAGCGACGTGGATCGCGTCGAGGTCGGCGTGCTCAACGCCAGGAACGAGCAACTGCGCCTGGAGGGCGAGACCCTCCAGGCGCGCACCGAGCTCGCGACCCTGGTCGGCATGCCGGCCGACGCCGTTTCGCTCGACGGCGCCTCGGCCGCGCTTGCGGCTGCGATCGCGCTGCCCTCGCGCGAGCGGGTGGATCGCCTGCTCGATCAACGGCCCGACATCCAGGCCTCGCAGGCGCGGCTCGAGGCGGCCCAGGCGTCGCTCGCGGCGGCTCAGGGCGATCGCTGGCCCCAGCTCTCCTTGATCACGAGCTACCAGCACGGCAACAACCCTTACGATCCGACGCTCGGGGCGCGCGGCTTCTCGTCGTCGGTCTCGGGCACCTGGGATGCTCGGCTGGCCGCGAGCTTCAACCTCTTCGACGGCGGCAAGATCCAGCGCGCGATCGCCCGATCCGAGGGGGAGGTGCGCGAGGCCCGCGCGACGCTCGAGAAGGCCCGGCGCGACGCCCGCCTCCAGGCCGAGAAGGCGCTCATCCGCCTCAAGAGCGCCCGCGATCGCCTCGAGCTGACCGGCAAGAGCACCGCAATCGCCGACAAGACCCTGAAGTGGGTCGAGACGCGCTACCAGCAGGGCTACGCCTCGCAAGTCGAGGTCAACGACTCCCTGGGGAGCCTCGTCACCTCGCGCACCCAGCGCGTGCAGGCCCTCATCGACGCGCAGCTCGCCCGAGCCGAGCTCGAGCGCGCCCTCGGCGCCCTGTAGCCTCGCATTCATTCACAAGGAGTCGCACCCGTGGCCTTTCCCGTCAAAACCGTCGCCGTCCTGGGCCTCGTCGTCGCCCTGGGCGCCGGTGCCGCCACCTTCGCCGTGCTCGCCAAGGGCAAGAAGGGGGGCGAGCCCAGCGCCAAGGTGTCGCGCTCCAACCTGCGCGTGGTCGTCTCCGAGACCGGCACCGTCCAGCCCCTGACCAAGGTCGAGATCAAGAGCCGGGTCGCGGGCCAGGTCGCCAGGCTCCTGGTGGACGTGGGCCAGAAGGTCGAGAAGGGCCAGGTCCTCATCCAGCTCGACACCACCGACATGGCGCGCGAGCGCGCTCGCGCCGAAGCCGATCGCGAGCAGGCCGCCGCCCGCCTCGCCATGCTCAGGGCCGGCTCGCGCCCCGAGGAGGTCGTCGAGGCCCAGGCCCAGGTGAGCCAGCAGGAGGCTTCCTTCGCGCGGGCCGAGGCCGACTATCGCCGCGCAGAGGCCGCCGTCAAGGCCGGCACCATCACCCCGCGCGAGGCCGAGAGCGCCCGCAGCGACTACCTGGCCACGAGGGCCCAGCTCGAAGCCGCCCGGGCGCGCCTCTCCAAGATCAAGGCGGGCCCCCGGCACGAAGAGATCGCCGAGGCCAGGGCCCAGCTCTCGCGCGCCGAGGTGGCGCTCCAGGCCGCCGAGGACCAGCTCTCCTACGCCACGATCCGCTCGCCGATGGCCGGCACGGTCATCAAGCGGGGCATCGAGGTGGGCGAGATGGTCTCGCCCGGCGTCTCTGCCACCGCCCAGGGGACCAGCATGCTCACCGTCGCCGACCTGGACCGCTTGATCATCGCGAGCAGCCTCAACCAGATCGACGTGGGCAAGGTCCGCAAGGGCCAGAAGGTCGAGATCCGGGTCGACTCGGCGCCGGGCAAGGTCTTCGCGGGCGAGATCCGCAAGGTGGCCCCCGCCGCCGAGGCCAGCAAGGACGGCCAGAGCACGATCCAGACCTTCCCGATCGAGACCATCCTCGCGGGGACCGACGCTGACGCCCTCAAGCCCGGCATGTCGGCGGACCTGGACGTGCTGGTCGCCAACAAGCAAAACGCCCTCACCCTGCCGGTCGAGGCGGTGGTGCGGGGCAAGGGCCTCGCAGGGTCGGTGACGCTCGTCGCCAAGCAGAAGGGGGAAAAACCCGCCACCGCCTCGGTGACGCTGGGGCTTGCGACCGACACCCAGCTCGAGATCCTCTCGGGCCTCGCCGAGGGCCAGGAGGTCCTGATCAAGCCGGCGCCTGCCGCCGACAACACGATGAAGTTCTAGCCCATGCTGCGCGAGTACCTGCGCCTGGCTGTTAGAACCCTCGGGGCCAATCGCATGCGTGCGACCCTGACGGTCCTGAGCATCACCATCGGGGTGGCGGCGGTCATCCTCCTGACCAGCCTCGCCCAGAGCGGGCTCGCGACGCTGGTGCGCGGCATCGAGGACATGGGCGGCACCCGCTTCATCATGGTCATGAGCGAGAGCCCCAAGAAGGCGGCCAAGAAGCAGGGCAACTACCTCAAGGGCCTCACCTACGCCGACGCGCGAGTCCTGGAGGGGCGCCTGCCCTTCGTGGAGCACCTGACGCCGCTCGACACCCAGTCCGAGAGCTCCGTGCGCCGCCCGGGCATGACGGAGAAGCGCACCGACCTGGTGGGAACGAGCGAGGCCTTTCTCGGGGCCTACCGCATGACCGTCGCCAAGGGGCGAGGCCTCACGGCCGAGGACCTGGAGGCGCGCGCGCGCGTCTGCGTGGTGGGAGAAAAGCTCGCCGAGAAGCTGTTCCCGGGCCAGGAGGCCGTGGGCCAGGAGCTGGTGCTGAAGGGCGATCGCTACCGCGTGGTGGGCCGCCTCGCCTTCAACGCCAAGGGCGGGGCGAACATGGGCTTCGACTGGAACGACCTCGCGATCGCCCCCATCACCGTCACCCGCCCCGACGGGGGGCTCTCCTACTTCAGCCTCACCTCCACCGATCCCGCGCGAAACCAGGCGATCATCGACCGGGCCAACGCCATCCTGCTGCTGCGCCACCACGACGTGGACGACTTCCAGTTCCTGGACTTCGGCGGCATGCTCAAGGGCTTCTACTCGGTCTTCTACGGCATGATCCTGGTGGTGGGCCTGATCGCGGGCATGAGCCTCGTCATCGGCGGGGTGGGCATCATGAACATCATGCTGGTCGCCGTCACCGAGCGAAAGCGCGAGATCGGCCTGCGCAAGGCCGTCGGCGCCACGGGGGGCGCCATCATGGGCCAGTTCCTGGTCGAGGCCACCCTTCTGAGCCTCTCGGGCGCTGCGGTGGGGGCGCTGATCGGGGTGGGCGGCGCGCAGCTCGCGGCCGTCGTCGGGCCGATGATCAACAAGGGCTGGGTCGGGGTGACGAGCCAGGGCGCGGTCGTCCTGTCGGTCCTCGCCTCGGCGGGGATCGGCCTGTTCTTCGGCTGGTATCCGGCCAGACAGGCCGCCGCCCTCGACCCGATCCTCTGCCTGCGTTCGGAGTGAGCCCATGACCTTCCTCGACGAGCTCAAGAGCGTCCTCTCCACCCTTTCCGCCCACCGCCTCAGGGCCTTCCTGACCCTCCTGGGCATCATCCTGGGGGTGGGCACCCTCGTGCTGCTCTCCAGCGTGGTCGAGGGGGCGGGCAAGTTCATGGAGCGCCGGATGATGGAGGCCTCGGGCGACGACGTGATCACCCTCTCCAAGCGCTGGGGTGACGAGAGGAGCGGCAAGACGACCAACGCCCTGGACCGCTTCGACGCGCGCGCCCTCTCGAGCGCGCCTCATCTTTCGGGCGCCCAGGTCCTGAGCCTGTCGTCCATGACCGTGTCGTGGGGCTCTCGCTGGGGCCAGCAGACCTACGTGGTGGGCACGGTCCCCGAGGCGCTCTCGTTCTACGCCCTCGAGGTGGACAAGGGGCGCTTCCTTGTGCAGGGCGACGTCTGGAACCGCGCCAAGGTGGCGGTGCTCGGCGCCAAGGCCGGCTCGAAGCTCATGAAGGGGGTCCAAGAGCCCCTGGGCGAAGAGATCAAGCTCAAGGGGCAGCGCTTCCGGGTGATCGGCGTCCTGAAGCCCAAGCCCACCATGGGGGCGGGGGGCTTCCGGACCTGGGATGAGAGCGTGCTGGTGCCCGAGACCGCCTTCGTGGATCGCCTCGCCCAGTCCAAGGAGCTCAACTCGATCGTCGTGAAGGCCTCGCCCACGGTCCTCGAGCGCCTGGGGCTCGCGCACGTGGTCTACGCCGTGCGCTCCATCGTGCTCTCGCGCCACCACGGCATCCAGAACTTCCGGGTGTCGGATCCCCTGGAGAAGGGCCAGAGCCAGGCCGTCGCGGGCCTGATCGTGGGCGGGCTGGAGGGGGCGATCGCCCTGGTCTGCCTGGTGGTGGGCGGCATCAACGTCATGAACATCATGCTCGTCACCGTGGCCCAGCGCACCCGCGAGATCGGGCTGCGCCTCGCCGTGGGGGCGACCAAGGCCAGCATCCGGCGGCAGTTCCTGACCGAGGCGGCCATCCTCTCGGGCCTGGGTGGGATCCTTGGCGTGCTGGGCGGCACCCTGATCGCCTGGCTCCTCTCCATGGGCCTCACCATGGCCTTCGGGTACTGGCCCTTCGTCTTCATGCCGGTGCAGGCCGCCGTGGGCTTCGCCGCCGCGCTGGTGACCGGGGTGGTCTTCGGGTGGTACCCGGCGCGAAGGGCCTCCGACCTCTCGCCGATCGACTGCCTGCGGTACGAGTGATGCGGGTCGTTCGCTTCGAGCACGACCCCGCCCTCGTCGAGGCCTTCCTCGACCTGAGCGCGCGCGTCTACGCCTCGGACCCGCACTGGATCCCGCCCTTTCGGGACGCGGTGCGCGATCAGCTCTCGCCCGAGGCGCCCTTTTTCCGGCACGGGGAGATGGTCCACTTCCTCGCCTTCGAGGGTGAGGCGCCCGTGGCCCGGTGCTCGGCCATCCTCAACTCCCGCTACGAGGAGGACGGCGCGCCGATCGGCTTTGTCGGCTACTTCGAGGCCGTGGATCGGCCCGAGGCCTCGGCGGCGGTGCTCGGCGAGGCGGTGGCCTGGCTGTTAGCGCGGGGCGCGAAGGTGGTACGGGGCCCCGTCAACACCAGCACCTACCACCCCTACCGCCTGATGACCGAGGGCTTCGAGCGCGGAGCCTTCTTCCTGGAGCCCTACAATCCCGCCTACTACCCTCGCCACTGGGAGCTCGCGGGCTTTCGGCCCTGCCGGGAATACGTCTCGTCCGCCGTCGATGCGGCCGCCTGCGCGGCGAGCCTCGAGCGGGAGTACGCGCGCTCGGTGGCGGCGGGCTACACGCACCGCACCTTCGATCGGACGCGCTTCGACCGGGAGCTCGCCCTCATGTTCGACCTCTCGAGCCGGATCTTCGCGGGGTCCTGGATGTGGCGCCCGGTGGCCTTCGAGGAGTTTCGCGCCCTGTACGCGGGCCTGAAGGGGATCATGGACCCCGAGCTGTGCTTCTTCCTGTACAAGGGCGCCGAGCCGGTGGGCTTCCTCTTCGGGGTGCCGGATTACGGCAGCGCGGTGCGCGCCATGGGGGGCTCTTCCTCGCTGGCGGCCAAGGTTCGCTTCTGGCTCAAGCGCCGGCAGACGCCGCAGGTCCTGCTCAAGACCTTCGGGGTCGTCCCCGGCAGGCGCCAGGGGGCCAACGCTCTCGCCCTGTGCCACCTCTTCCACCGCGCCGCCGTCGAGCGAGGCTACGAGCAGGCGGTACACGCCCTGATGCGCGACGACAACACCAGCCTTCGCATGTCGGAGCGGCACGGGGGCGAGACGATCAAGCGCTACGCCCTGTACGAGTACCGCTACGAGTATCGCGGCGCTACTTCTTGATCTGGAGCGAGAGCTCCTTGCCCGAGACCTTGAGGGTGCCCTGGGTGGCGGTGAGCTTGATGCGATCGCCCGCCGTGAGCTTCAGGCTGCGCTTGAAGGGGTAGGAGCCGTCCTGGAGCGAGAGGCGGCGGCCGTCCACCTCGACGCGCAGGGCGTCGTCGTCGGCGAAGAAGACCACCTGCTCGAAGGGCCACGAGAGGCTGTGGCTCTTCATGAGCATCGGGGTCCGGGCAAGATCCAGACCGACCCCCCCCTTGCGGTAGCGGAAGCCGTCGAGGCGGTAGGCGAGCAGCGTCTGCTCGTCGATCTCGATGGGCGGGTTGGGCGAGTCCATCCGCACCAGGTCGGGCCCGGGCTTGTCGGTGCCGCTGTCCGTCACCCGCGTCAGGCCCGCGAGGGTGATCCGGGCGCCCGGGTTCTTCAGGAACTCCTTGTAGCTCGCCGGCAGGCGCACGGTGGCGTCCTGGGCGGCCGTGCGCAGCTCGTCGTAGGCGAAGCGCCGCTTGGCCTCGGCGAAGAGCGCGCCGGTGTCGCGAGCGCGGTACCCCACCCCCGCGGCGAAGGCCTCGGGAATGGAGGCGCCCTTCGTCACGCGCTGCTTCCAGGTGGCGTCGCCGAGCCTGTCCAGGATGAGGCCCATGGCGGTCCCGGTCGCCGAGAGGCGGCTCTTGCGGGTCTGCTCGTTGTCCAGCGGCTGCGACAGCCTCGCGACCAGCATCCTGTCGTCGTTCGCCTCGCGCTCCCAGCGCGTGCCGGGCAAGGGATGGTGCCCGGGCGAGGCGCCCAGCATGGTGGCCGCGGTCTCGGCGTAGCGCATGGCCCCTTCGAGGCGCTCGGTGAAGTCCTCGTAGCGGGCGATTCGGCCGTCGAGCATGGCGTGGCGGGACTTGCGGACCGCCAGGAAGAAGCGGCCGTATTCCCGGCGCTTGTCGGGCGAGTTCTGGAGCAGGGCGATCCCGAGGATGCGGTTCTCGAGGTTCGAGAGGGCCGTGTTCTCGACGTTGCGCGAAGGGTAGGCGCGGCTCGCCGCCTCCGCCGCCTGCTGCAGGGCCCGGACCCCGGCGAAGGCCTCGCGGGTGTGGGCCGAGAAGAGGGGCGGGATGAACTCGCGGGGCTGCACCTGGCCGTCGTAGGTCAGGTACATGTAGGGGATGAAGGCCACCTTGACCCCGCCCAGCGGCACCGTCAGGTCCTGGGCCCGGTCCAGGGCGTCGAGGCTCCCCGCGCGCTGGTGGACCCGGCCCTTGAGCGCGGCGGGCACGCCGGCAAGGGGGGTGAAGCCCCGAGGAGGGTTCGGGTGGTTGACGAGCAGGGCGAGCCGCCCGCGGTCGTAGAGGGCGAAGGGCTGCATCGAGAGGTCGAACCCCGGCCAGAGCGCCCCCTTGCTGCCGTGCGAGACTGTCGTGGCCTCGGCGAGGGCGTTCAGGATCGCCCGATCGGTCGTCGTCAGGGACGCCGCGGACGCGGCACCGGCACTCGTCAGGAGCAGGAGCGCAGAGGCCATGGGGACGATCCGTCTCAAGCGCGAAGACTCCTTTCTTTGCCGTGGGTCGCTCGCCTACGGGGATTCTACCCCAATTGCTTGCCCCCTAACGAAGCCCGAGGAGCTGATAGGGAGAGCGGCCAAGGGGGAAGAATATAGGCATGGAGAAAGCAATCGTCCAAGCTTCGAGATCCAGGCCGCAGTCGGGCTTCACCTTGGTCGAGCTGGTCATCGGCTCGGCGGCCTTCCTCGTGATCCTGACCTCGGCGGTCATGATGCTGACCCAGTGGATGAAGGCCACGGGTGAAAGCGACCGGGCCATCGAGGCCACCGACAATGGCGCGAAGGCGATCTCCCAGATCGCGAGCGACATCCGGATGGCGACTTACCTCTACCACTACGCGACCGTGTCGATCTCTGGCGACAAGTTCGCCAACTTCGGCGTCCAGACCCTGCCCATCGTGACCCAGACCGACAACGACGCGGATCTCCCGCCCACCAGGCAAAAGGCCTATTTCGCGGCAAAGGGCACCAGTGAGCTCATGGGGGTCACGAGCGCGGGGGCGCGCAACGTGCTCGCCATGATCTCCGACCAGCCCTACGGCATCTCCAAGCCGCGCTACATCGTCTACTGGCTCGACGACTCGGCGGCGGAGAAGGCCAAGAACCAGATCGTGCGTTACCGGGCGGACGGAGTCGAGGAAAAGTATTACCTCCTGCCCCTTTACCGCCTCGAGGCCTCCCCTTCGGCGAACGTGGACGCGACGCCCACGGGCTGGTACACCTTCGGCGACAAGCTCACCGACGCGGGGACCTCGAGCCTCTACA